>NZ_CDRRTB010000064.1:0-10453 GCF_977045075.1 Peptostreptococcus sp.
TTAAAAGGAAGATATGACTTCAAGGAGGTAGCTACGACCTCTATCTATACTAATATTATCCCACAAAGAAGAGGGGATAGAAAAGAAAAAAAGTAGTTTTAACTACAAGTATATTATACGAGGAGGTCTATATGATAGAAGGTTTAAAAAGAACAAAAGGGGACCCTAGTGAGAAAACTAGACCCGTTACTATAAATACAGTTTCAGGCATCATAGAGATAGGTGGTAGGTTACCTATAATAATAGCAGGGCCATGCTCAGTTGAGTCTGAGGGCCAGATAGTGTCTATTGCAAGGTCGGTTAAGGAAGCTGGTGCCAGCCTTCTGAGGGGTGGGGCCTACAAGCCTAGAACATCTCCCTATGATTTTCAGGGAATGAGGGCAGATGGACTAGACCTACTGAGGATAGCAAAGAAGGAAACAGGCCTACCTATAGTATCAGAAATCGTAGGTATTGGTGACTTGGACCAGTTCGTAGATGTAGACATACTCCAGGTAGGTGCTAGAAATATGCAGAACTTTGAACTTTTAAAGGAGCTAGGCAAGATAGGTAAGCCAGTCCTACTAAAGAGGGGATTTTCATCTACAGTCAAGGAGTGGTTGATGAGTGCCGAGTACCTAATGCACCATGGTAATGACCAGGTCATCCTATGTGAAAGAGGTATTAGGACCTTTAGTGATATTACAAGGAATACCCTAGACCTATCAGTGGTCCCTATCTTAAAGGATGTCAGCCACCTACCAGTGATAGTAGACCCTAGTCATGGAACAGGTATGTCTAGTATGGTAGGCTCAATGTCCTTGGCAGCAATAGCAGCTGGGGCAGATGGCCTCATGATAGAGGTCCACAACGATCCACCGAATGCCCTATCAGATGGGGACCAGTCAATCCTACCTAGTCAATTCGCCCAGATAGTTGACCAGGTCATGAGAATTAAGAAGGCTCTTGGAGACTGCTAGCATGAGAAATATAAATATTAAAACTAAGTCTAAGTCCTACCAGGTCTTGATTGGGAGGGACTTATTAGAAAATATAGGCCAGGAAATACTTACAAATTTACCATCAAGCAAGGGGACCAAGCTTTGTATAGTTACAGATACAAATATTGATTCCCTCTATGCAAAACAGGTAGAGACATCACTTGCACAAGCAGGCTATAGGATCTCTAAGTATGTGGTAGAGCCGGGTGAAGCCAACAAGGACCTAATCAACTACCAGGCTATAATTGACCATATGTCAAAGGAAGAAATGACTAGACAGGATATGGTCCTGGCCTTAGGTGGAGGTCTAGTAGGTGACCTTGCAGGTTTTTGTGCAGCTACCTACCAGAGGGGACTTGGCCTAGTCCAGGTTCCAACCAGCCTACTAGCCATGATAGACTCAAGTGTAGGAGGCAAGACTGCTATTAATACCAGCTATGGTAAGAATCAAATAGGAGCCTTTTACCAGCCGGACCTAGTAATATGCGATATCAATAGCCTAGACAGTCTGAAGGACCAAGACTGGTCATCAGGCATGGGGGAAATGGTAAAGTATGCAGTATTGGACAAGTCATTAGATATAAATAAGCTAGCCTCCAGGTCAGACCTAGGGGCTTTAATGGAAAATATATACCAGGCCATAGCCATCAAGGCCAAGTATGTCATGGCAGATGAATTTGACAAGGGGCAAAGACAGGCCCTAAACCTAGGCCATACCCTAGGCCATGCTATAGAAAAGCTTAGCGACTACGAGCTTAGACATGGTCAGGCAGTAGCCATTGGCCTAAACCTAATATCAAGGTATGCAGTTGCCAGGGGTATGATGAAATTTTCAGATCATATTAGTATAGCCATGGCCCTAGACAAGGCAGGCCTAGACCTTGCTTGTCCATACGAGACGGACCAGCTCATGGACCTTATAAGGGCAGACAAGAAGAGACAGGGAGACAAGATCAACCTAATTGTTCCAAGGTCTATAGGTGACTGTCAAATCATAGAGACAGACCTTGATGACCTTGCGAGTTTTGATACAAGGCCAGTAGCTACTAGGACTATGAAATCAGGTTTATTGGGTGAAAGTCTATCTCATAGCAAGTCACCAGAGCTCCATCTAGGCCTAGGTGACTACGACTACCAGCTATACGAAATAGCTAGGGACGAGATAGACAATTATATGAAGGTCTACCCACTAGATTGCTCTAATGTAACCATACCCTACAAGGAGACAGCACTCGGCTACTGTGATGACTTATCAGCTAGGGCCAAGTCAATAGGAGCGGTAAATACCCTAGTTAAGCTAGATGACGGTAGCCTATATGGAGACAACACTGACTATTATGGCTTTTCCAAGATGGTCCAGGGGCTAGACCTAGACCCTAGTGGTAAGTATGTCCTAATCCTGGGAAGTGGAGGAGCCTCCAAGACTGTAGAGGCCTACATGAAGGATATGGGGGCAGGACAGATTGTAATTGTATCCAGAAGTGGTCAAGACAATTATGAGAATCTGGACAGGCACTATGACCTGGCAGACATAATAGTAAATACCACACCTCTTGGCATGTATCCTAACATAGACCAGGCACCATTGGACCTGGGTCCCTTTAAAGGATTAGAGGCTGTCTTAGACCTAATCTACAATCCGGAAGAAACCAGGCTACTTAGCCAGGCCAAGTCAATGGGTATAAGGTCAATAAACGGTATGACCATGCTTGAAGAACAGGCAAAATTAGCCTCATTTATATTCAAGCAGAGGATATTATAAAAACAGGTTTAAATAGATAAGGAAAAAGAAATGTTTGGTTATGTAAGAATAAATAAGATGGACCTGACCTTTCGTGAATATGAGCACTACAAGGCCTACTACTGTGGTCTCTGTAAGTACCTAAAGAGAAACCATACGGAGCTATCCAGGATGACAATCAACTATGATATTACCTTCCTGATAGTATTACTAAGCTCAATATACCAGCCAAGTGCCCAGGTATTTCACGAGAAGTGTATAGTGGATCCAGTGAAAAAGAAAAAGCACATCATCAATGAAATTACAGAGTATGCAGCCAGTATGAATATACTCCTAGCCTACTACAAGCTAGAGGACGATGTGAACGATGAGGGTGATATCAAGTCAAGGTTGGTAAGAAGGGCCTACAGGAAGTCCTTTAAGACAGCCTACGACAAGTACCCCCAAAAGGCAGACTTTATAAAGGCCTGTCTTGGAGAGTTGAGGTCTCTTGAAGAGGACCAGTCAACTTCAATAGACCAGACCTCAAACTGCTTTGCTAGACTCTTAGAGGAAATATTTGACTATAAGGATGATGAATACAGGGACAGGTTAAGGAAGGTTGGCTTTAATATAGGTAAGTACATATATATAATGGATGCCTATGAGGACCTAGATCAAGACCTTGAAAAGGGTAGGTATAATCCATTTAGCTCCTACAAGGACGACAGGGAAGGACTAAAGGTCAGGGTAGACAAGCTAATAGGCATGACCCTGGCAAGGCTCGAGGAGGCGATCCTAGACCTAGATATAAAGGTCAATAAGTCTATAATTGACAATATCATTTATTCAGGTGTCTACCTTCGCTACAAGGGCCTGATAAATGGTGGTGATAAGAAAAAACAGGAAGCGAACATGAAATAATAGGAAAGTAAGGTAAAAAATTTGACGAACACATCGAGTAAAGAACACATTAAAGAAAATAAGATGGGGTCTATGAACATTAATAGACTAATACTGACTATGTCAGCTCCAATAGTAATTTCTATGATGGTCCAGTCCCTATATAATGTAGTAGATAGTATCTTCGTTGCCCAGATTAGTGAGGAAGCAATTACGGCGGTATCCATGGCCTTTCCCTTCCAGCAGCTGATGATGTCTGTTGGTATAGGTACAGCTATAGGAGTCAACTCCTTCCTAGCAAGAAGCCTAGGTGCCAAGGAGTTCTCCAGGGTCAACAAGATAGCCAACAATGGTCTGCTGCTAGCCTTTCTTAGTTTTATAGCCTTCTTTATGATGGGGCTATTATTATCAGACAAGCTAATAACAATCCAGACAGACAACCAGGAGATAATTTCTCATGGGCCTGTCTACCTAAGGATATGTCTTATGGGGTCCCTTGGTATCTTTACCCACCTTATGTTTGAGAGACTACTCCAGGCAACGGGCAAGACTATGTATACTATGATTGCCCAGATAAGTGGGGCCCTAATGAATATAATCCTTGACCCAATAATGATCTTTGGTTGGTTTGGTATGCCGGCCATGGGACTAGCAGGCGCTGCCCTAGCAACTGTAATATCCCAGTATGTAGGTGCCCTTGTAGTTGCCTACCTATGCATAAGGAAGGAAAAGGACATAGATATTGGATTCAGGTATATGAAGCCAGACTTCAAAATAATAAGAGATATATATGCAGTAGGTATACCTTCAATTATAATGATATCTATATCTTCTGTAACTATATTCTCAATGAACCAGATATTGGCAAAGTTTTCCATAACGGCAGTTGCCCTTCTTGGTATATACTTCAAGTTACAGAGCTTCATATTTATGCCTGTTTTTGGCCTAAACAACGGTATAATACCAATAGTAGCCTACAACTACGGGGCTGGCAACAAGGAGAGGATGAGGGAAACAATATTCCTAGGCATGAGGTATGCAGTGACTATAATGCTGATTGGTACCTTGATAATGATGGTATTTCCAGACAAGCTCCTAGGCATGTTCAATGCATCAGACCAGATGTTGGTCATTGGTAGGGTTGCCTTTAGGATAATAGCTACCAGCTTTGCATTTGCTGCCATATCTATAATATCTATAGGGGTCTTCCAGGCCATAGGTAAGGGAACCCTTAGTATGATGATATCCATAATCAGGCAGTTGCTAGTCCTAGTACCCCTAGCCTACCTATTCTCACTAACTGGCAACCTAGACAGGGTATGGTGGTGTGTAATAATTGCTGAGCTAGTGGCTGTTAGTATATGTGTAAGGAATATAAGGAAGATTATAAATTAATATATTAGAAATCTGAAATAAGTAAGGAGGACAAAATGAAAAAGTTAGGACTATTGCTGATACTAGTAGGTATCCTATTTTTATCAGTACCAAAAATATCTGAATATCTCCTGATGAAAAAGGGGCAGGATATAAACATATCCCAGCTTTCAGACAAGGACCTAGAAAAAAATGCCAAGCCTAGCAGCGAGATTAACTATGATGCATCTAAGATTGACCCTATAAATATAAACGGTGTAATACTGAATAGGGATAGGGCAGACATGTCGAAGGTCATTGGTCAGCTGGTAATACCATCTATAAATAAGAACATAGCCTTGTTTGAAGGCCTAGAGAACAACAGTTTAATGTATGGTGCCTGCACTATGAAGGCCAACCAGCATATGGGCCAGGGGAACTATGCTATAGCAGGCCACTATTGTAAAAATGACAAGATCCTATTTGGTGGTCTGATGAATATCAAGGAAGGCGACATAATCAAGCTGACTAACAAGAAAAACATCTACGAGTACAAGGCTATCAAGATGATGAAGGTAAAGGATGACAGGGTAGACCTGATAGGGGATGGCCTTCTAGGTCAGTATGACGGCAAGGCCATAGTATCCTTGATGACATGCTACTATGATGAGGCCGGCTATAGGTACTTTGTAATAGGAAGCTTTAATAGGTTATATCCTTATTCAAAGGAAAAGATGCTTGAGGGTATAAGTGAGTAGTAAATAGGATAGTTCGTAAATAAGCCTAGTAAATGAAAACAACTTTCTATTAATATGGTAGATAAGTATAAAAGTAATAGGCATGAGTAAAAGTTACAACAAAAAAGTTACAAGAGCTTCCTTATTTGGTAACTAAAACTAGATAATAAAATAAAAGCTCTTGTAAATATGAAAAAGCTATTGTATAATAGTAAAGATGTTGAAGAAAAAAGCAAATAAAAACTAAAGAAAAGAGCAAGTAGGATGTATATAAAAGACCTATATTTGTTGATTTTTTTGGTTTTTTTGAATTTTTTTGCAAAAACATCTTGAAATTATTACAATTTTGTAATAATATTAAAGTGTGAGAAATGTATGATTCTATATATTTTTTGTTCGGAATCATAAAGAATTATTAAAAGAAATGTAATCAATAATATGTTTGGGAGGAATGATAACATGAAGAAACAAATAGCTGTTTTAATGGCTGCTGCGACTGCAGTAACGACTGTAGCTCCAGTGCTAGCAAGTGCTGACACAATCAAGCATGATAATGTGTCAATCGGTGAGGTAGAAGCTAAGATAGCTGCTGCTTTAGCTGACAAGTATGCAAGCGATAAGGAAGATGGTATAAGAGTACCAGGTCCAGACGCTGTAAAGGGATATGAAAACTCTAAGTATGCTGTAATAGTAGATGCAGATGCTGCTGTAGCAGATGCAGAAGCTTATGGATTAGTTCCAGTAGCTAATACTATATACAGTGGTCTTGCTGAAGCTACACCAGCAGTTGCAGGACATGTAAGATATGTTGTAACTGACGCTGCAAAGGTTAAGAACCTAATCGAAAAGAGAATGTCTTCTCCACTAGCAACTGGTGTAAAGGCTACTAGCGTTCTAATCGTTGACAAGGGTGTAAAGGACAATAAGTCTACATACACAACTACTAACAAGCACTATGTTGCAGGTGCTGTAACAGAAGCTGATACTCAGGTTTCACTTGATGCTATCGATACTAAGGCTGAAATAGATGCTTTAGCAGGTGTAGTTGCTCCTGTATCTTTTGTAAAGGATGTTACTAGAACTGGTAATCAGGTAACTATCGAGCTTAAGAGTGGTAAGAAGATTGAAGTTGGCGTAAACAGTGAAGCTCTTGACTTTACAGCTCCTAAGGCTGAAAAGCAGGATTTAACTCTTGAAGCAGTTAGAAATTCTCAGGCTGTAGCTGACCAGGTAGTAGACTTTGCTAAGATAGCAAATGTTGGTGGTGTATCAAGAACTCTTGACCTACCACTAGTTGGAACTCACGAATACGTTCTAGATGACGTTGAAGTACACGAAATAGCTGTTCCAACAGTGTACACTAAGGCTGAAGGATATAGCAAGGCTGGTGCTGACCTAATCAACCCACTAATAAGAGCTAAGAGAGACAACAAGGCTGACTACTCTTTCAACTATAAGGGTGTTAACTATGCTCTAGCTACAAATGCTGGTGTTAAGGTTGCTAATGACGCTCAGGCTGAAGCAGCAGTAGATACTGCAAATGCTAAGATAGATGTAGCTGGTGACGGTTATGTTCTAAGATTAAACGTTAGAGTTCTAGACAAGAACGATAAGGATAGATTCAAGACTCTTCAGTTCAAGTTCGAAGGTAAGACTCAGCAGGATCTTGTTAGAGTATTAAATGACCTTAAGGGCAAGAACGAAGTAGTTGTTGGTAAGTTCGTTAAGCTTGCTGGTTCTGACAGAGCTGCTACAGCAGTAGAAGTATCTAAGGAAAGATTCGGATACAAGGAAGCTGATTCTGTAGTTGTAGTTGGTGCTAATGCATTAATAGATGGTCTTTCAGCTGCTCCTCTAGCTGCTGCTAAGAACGCTCCAGTTCTTATAGCTGGTAAGAACGGTCTAGACAACGGATCTCTTGCTGAAATAGAAAGAGCTTGTAAGGACCTAAGCAACAAGACTGTATACATCGTTGGTGGAGAAAACTCTGTATCATACGCTGCTAAGAAGCAGTTAGAAGATAAGTTCGGTGCTGTTGTTGTTAGACTTGCTGGTGATGACAGATATGACACTTCTCTAGAAGTTGACCACAGACTAGTTAAGGATGAACAGGCTTCAACTACTAGATTCGTAGTAGGTGGAAACGGTGCTGCCGATGCTATGTCAGTTTCAGCTGTTGCTGCTAAGAAGACTGCAGGAAAGGTATCTCCAATCCTAGTTGTTAGAAAAGATGGTATAAAGGCTACTACTAGAACTTACCTAGCAGGTAAGGTAGATCAGGCTTACGTTGTAGGTGGTACTTCAACTGCTTCAACTCAGGTATTCAAGGATATCGAAAAAGTTAGAAGCGTAACTCCAGCGGGTTACAATACTCTTAACAATAAGGTTAAGAGACTTTCTGGTGAAGATAGATACGCTACTAACCTAGCTGTTATCAACGAATTCTATGCTAATCCAAAGGCTAACGGTCTTGCTGTAGTATCTGGTAAGACTCAGTACCTAGTAGATGCTCAGACTGCTGGTGCATTCGCTGCAGACAGAGGTCTAGCTGTTCTATTAACTGCTGACAAGCTAAACAAGGATCAGAAAGATACATTAGATACTGGTGTATTAAAGGGTCTTAAGACTAACATCTACCAGGTTGGTGGAGTTGTTTCAAATGACGTTATGAAGAGCGTTGTTGATATACTAGGTCTTTAATCACTAGTTAATAACTTAAGAATAATACTAATTTATTAGTAATACAGGTATGGATAGGGATTTTCCCTATCCATATTTTTTTACCTTTTCTCTAACACTTCCATAGGATAAAAAGGTGTTGCAATACCAAAGAATATAGGTCATAAGCTATGATATTATTAAAATATATGATAAAATATAGCTTGAATAACTATAAAAAAGGGGGGTTGGTCTATGCAAAATACAGACCTAATAATTAAAGAACTATACACCAGGTCCTACGAGCTAGACCAGGCCGGCAAGCTGGACCTATCCCTGCCAACAAACAGGCTTATCCTAATAGGGACAAAGGTCCTAGACAACAGGTCTAATGGACCTATTAACTTCGATGTAGACAGGCTTTATGATGAGCTGGTCTACTTCAACTCCTATGGGTCTAAGGATAACGGATGCCCCTTGTCCTTCTTCCTAGCTATGATCTTGGCCAACAGGTCCTACCAAGCATATGAATCATGTTTGATAGACCTTATAAATAAGCTTATGACCTTCTACACGACCCCTGAGAGCCTAGATAACTACATAATAGAGGTATTTATCATTGATAGTCTTATAAGGGCTTATATTAGGTCAGGAGAACCAAGTCAAGAGGGAGATAGGGTCCAAATATTTAAGGATATAAAAGACAAGCTAGTATCCTATAACCTAATAAAGGAATCAAAGAAGGAGACCATAGTCTTCCAACTAAAGAAGATAAAATATATAGAGAAGGTTCACAGGCTGGTAGACCACTTAGAGGGACTGGACGGTTTTAAATATGACCTTGATAGTCCAGACCTATTCGACCTCATAGGAGGGCTAGTCGATGGTAATATTGGTAGGGACAGCCTTTCAGGCCTTCTTGCTATCCTGCTTGGCTACGACAAAAATGACTCAAATCTCGAAAGACAAGGCCAAGAGAGTGAGACCTTTGTACTTTCTATGGCAGACTACCTAGTAGATCTACGAAATAGGAAAAAGACCAGTCGTAAGTACCAGGTCAAGTCATCTCCTAGGCACTTCTTAAAGGAAGAGGTAGGATACCAAGCGAAAGACCCGATTTTAAACAGGTATAGGATAGTCGACAAGTTAAGAGATGGCAATACCTATATAGTAAGGCTAGAGACCAAGTCAGGTCCCTACAATATGACCTATACAATTAGGGACTAGCTGGCTGGGTATAATATAGATAATTATAAAATCATAGAGTGAGAAGGGATAGATATGAAAAATAGATTAGACAAGTATATATTAGACAAGACTGAGGAATTGGTCTTTATTACAATAGATGAATCAGAGGACCTTGATTTGATGGGCTATGTGCCGCCTAAGGAGGGCATCAAGCTACCTATTAAGTCAAATGTTCTAGTCAAGTCAATCAAGGACAAGAAAGCCCAGGAGGAGCTCAATATGATGTCGATGATTGATGCCATGCTATACTTAGAGGGTATAGACCCCGACTTTGTATATAATGTGGAGTATGATGATCTGATTGAGACATTTGCCAGGAAGGCCAACTTTGACTATATGGAATATATGGGATATATGTCCAACCAGGCCTTTAGTAAGGGTGAGCTAAGGGATGCCCTAGTATATATCAGGGCCTACCTAAGGATGGATCCAGACGATGTCATGGCCCTATACCAATACGCCATCATTTGTCAGGAGCTAAGCCTTAAGTACCAAAAGGATGAGGATATAAAGGCCATGAATGACTTTCTTCTAGAGGCCTTGGCCAGTCTGGAGAAGATTTTGGATATTGATGATAGCTTTGCCCTTGCCTACTACCAGCTAGGCTTCCATTATTCCAACCAGAATCAGTTTACCAAGGCCAAACTGACTTGGGACAGGGCCATAGACCTAGGTATAGATGAGGAGTCAAGGGCAGATATTATGGAAAACCTATCAAAGATCGACTACAAAGTAAGGTATGAAAAGGCCTACAACCTTGTATTCCAGGGTCAGGCCCAAGAGGCACTAGAGGACCTGCTAGACCTAGAAAATCAGTATCCAGACTGGTGGAACCTTTTGTTTATCATCAGTTT
>NZ_CDRRTB010000065.1:0-10257 GCF_977045075.1 Peptostreptococcus sp.
AAATAATATTTGCTAATATGATTTTTGAAACTGCATGACATATGAATGCTCTAATGTAAGTAAAACAAAAAAAGTAAATTAACATAACAGTATAAAGAGGGGGCATTTGAACACAGTGATGATGAACCCTCTTTAATTTTTGATTTATATGTGTGGCTTAGATAGTGAATATTTTTATAGTTGAGAGAATTTAAAATATTTAGGAGGGAAGTTAAATGAGGTTTTTGGAAATATTTAACAGAAGAGAAGGAAAAGGTATGAATAGGATTATAAGAGGAGGTCTGCATAAAAATAAGCTATATATGGGTGTATCAGCCTTACTACTAGGCTGCATGCTTATGACTAGCCCCCTAGTTGCTATGGCAGAAATAGATCCAGATTTCCCAGATGAAACAAACAGCATAGACGATGTTGATATTCAAAATAAAAAGCAGACTATTGTTGAAGGGACTCAAATAACCCCTATCAAGATAGTACCAACCAATACAGGAGAATGGACAAAGGTAGATGAGAGGGAATTAGGACTTATGGGTCTAAGATACGATATGAGCACATACCTTATCACTGGCAAGTATAATCTTAGAGAGCCTTGGGGTAAGGATGAAGAGGTAAAAAAAGTATTTGAAACAATCAAGGTAATACGTCATGATAGTAGGGTGGAAAATAGACGACTAGTGTTCATAGTTCAGAGGGATACAGATAGGGATGGTATACCTGATATTAATGATACAGACGATGATAATGATGGCTATACAGATGTCGAGGAGAAGGCAAAGGGGTCAGATCCAAAAAATGCCAAGTCAATACCAGCCACACCAATAATTCCTGCACAAGTCCAGCCAGTGAGACCAAGTACTGGTAGGATAAATGATAAAGACAGGGTAGGAACTGCAATTAATATTTCTAAGAAGTATTATAATAAGGCTAATACAGTAATTGTAGTTAGACATGACCTATTCCCAGATTCTATGACAGCTTCCGTACTGGCTAAGCTAAAGGATGCTCCTATACTACTAAATCCAACAGATAAGCTTGATAACAGGGTTAGTGAAGAAATAAAAAGACTGGGTGTAGAAGAAGTAATTATAGTAGGTGGTCATGATTCTATATCAGAAGGTGTTAGAGAAGAACTTAAGGCCTTTGATACAGATAAGTATGTAGAGAGGCTATCAGGACCAGATAGGTATGGGACATCTGAAATGGTAGCTAGAAGAGTTGTAGCTATGACAGGTAAGAAATATATAGCAGTAGTGGCTTCTGGTCAGGTATTCCCGGATGCCCTATCAGTTGGTACATTTGCCTCTAGAGAATCATATCCTATATTATTAGTCAAGAAAGATCTAATACCAGAACGTATTGAGAGAGCTATAAACGATTTAGATATAAATAGGACTTATATAGCAGGTGGAACTAATACTATTTCGAAGGAAACAGAAGCCAAGCTTCCAGGTGTGCTTGAAAGAATGGCAGGGAACACTAGGTATGAGACATCAGTTGCTATAGCCAAGTCCAAGTTTAAGGATAGCAAGGAGGCCTTTGTAGCTTCAGGGGAAGAGTTTGCTGATGCCTTGGTTATATCTCCAATATCTGGTAAGTATAATAAACCAACATTGTTGGTATCAAGGAATATGAGTATTAACTCAGTAGTTAAAAAATATATAAAGGAAGCTAAACTAATGGGTATAACGGCTATAGGTGGAGAAAAATATGTTCCAAATAGCACAATCAATGACTTGGCTAGGTAAAAATTAAATATAAGCAATGTATTAAACGAATTGAGACTCCTCAGGTATTATCTTGAGGAGTTTTTTTAAAATAAGTGAATAAAATAATGTCTTATATTAAATTTTAAATAAATATATTTAAAATATTTTATCTATATATTATTTTAAGATTGACTAATAAGCCTTAGGTTTGTATAATTTAATAAAAGGAAATGGTTTATCTTAATCCTTAAATAGAAGCAAGCTAGAAAAAAGAGGACCTATATAATCCATAAAAGAAAACCAATAGTTGGATATATAAATCTCAAATTGTGGGGTCAAAAAAAGGAAAAGGAGTTTAAAATATGAATAGAATATTGAAAAGGTCGATAGGAATTACGACCGCTACACTGATGGTCCTGGGCATATTTGCCAATACGGCCAGTGTACTTGCAGAGGAATATACTGCACAAAATTCGCTGACTAGTTTAATTCAAGTGGGGCCAGGAGGGACTTCTACCTATGTTTCTCCGGAAAAGGTGGTTAGGGATACCTACTGGGCAGATTTGGAAGAAGGAACTATCGAAGAAAAAATAAAGGTTCCAGGTGTACCATCGCCAGCCACATCTCCCTTAGCTACGGGGTCTTCATTTGGGAGTGCTAGTGAAGACACTTATAGGTATGCAAAATATTATGGTGTATTTCCTAAATATGTATTGAGGCCAAGTGAATCGGGTCTTAAGGACTTAAATGTATTGAATAGGGGATATAATAGTGATGTTTATTTACCAAGTACTGGTATTACAGAGAGTCCACTAGGAATACAGATTATAAACAAGGATGAATTCTATCAATTCGGATATTTAGCTGGACCAGATTATTTGTCTAGTGAATATAATGGTAAAAGATCAAATGATCCAGTTTTAGACATGTATAATCCATATAAATTTAAAGAAGCCGACCTACTAAGTCAGGATGAAATAAATGATCCTACAAGGCTAACAGTCTTTGGTGATCTTAGGGAAAAGGACTCTATAGACTCAAGTAAGATAGGAGAATATAGGGTTGGTGACCAGATAAAGCTAGACTTTTCAATGAACGCTTCATGGTTTAAGAGATATATTATGGGTTATGCTCTTAGCCTAACTAGAGGTTCTTACCAGTATAGGGTAGAAAGATTTTATAATAAAGCCTTGGGTAAATTTGATTCGCAGCTAGTGTATACAATTGACATACCAAGAGAAGTAGACCTAATAAATCCTTCTGCAAGTTTAAGAGGTCTTGATAATTTTAAAGTCGAAACAGATATAAAGAACGATTCTGGAACCAAAAAACTAGTAGTAAGCCTTAAGTTAAATGATGATAAGGTTAATAAGGAAGAACTTTGGAAAGAGATGATTGAGAAAATAAAAAAGATTGATACAAGTGATGTCAAGATATCAATCTCAGGTCTATATGTAAATCCAAATGCTCAAGCAGATAGCATTATTAGACTAAGAGGAACTCTTGGAGGATATTTTGAGTGGGCAAATTCAATTATTGCCGGTGTACCATCGCCAGCAGGAGAACCTACTGTTACGGGAGGATATACTTCTGATTCTGATATAAATGCAGAATACTATAGATATTTATCACAGCAAAAAATCTTTGAACGTAGATATTTGTACTTTGTTGGAAAACAAAGTTCATACGGAAGGGATAAGGGGGCTCCTGCAGACAAACCAAACCTGATATCTTACAGCTTTAAAGTTAAGAAGGAAGTAAATAATCCAACTCCAGGCAGGATAGATGGTAAGGATAGGATAGAGACAGCTATAAATATATCAAAGAAAAACTACGACAAGGCTAAGACTGTAATAGTAGTTAGGCATGACCTATTCCCAGACTCAATGACAGCCTCAGTATTGGCCAAGCTAAAGGATGCACCAATCCTACTTAACCCAACTGACAAGTTAGATTCAAGAGTTGGTGACGAAATCAAGAGACTAGGTGCTCAAGAGGTAATTATAGTTGGTGGCCAGGACTCTGTATCTGAGAAGGTAAGAGAAGACCTAAAGGCCTATGATGCCGATAAGAATGTTGAAAGAATAGCAGGAGCTGACAGGTATGGAACTTCTGAAATGGTAGCTAAGAGAGTGGTCGGAATTACTGGTAAGAAGAATACTGGTGTAGTAGCTTCAGGCCAGGTATTCCCAGATGCCCTATCAGTAGGAACATTTGCTTCAAGAGATGGTTATCCAATACTTTTAGTTAAGAAGGATTCAGTACCAAGCCAGGTTGCAAATGCTATGAAGGATCTAGAAATCAATAAGACTTATATAGCAGGTGGTTTAAACACAATATCTAAGTCAACAGAAGCCAAGCTTCCAGGTGTGCTTGAAAGAATGGCAGGTCCGACTAGGTATGAAACTTCAGTAGCTATAGCCAAGTCTAAGTTTGGTGCAAGTAAGGAAGCCTATATTGCATCAGGTGAAGAGTTTGCGGACGCCTTGGTTATATCGCCAATATCAGGTAAGTTTAATAGACCTACTTTATTGGTATCAAGGAATAAGAATATCAATTCACCGGTTAAGACTTATATAAGAAATGCCGGCTTTACAAGTATTACAGCTATAGGTGGAGAAAGATTTGTTCCATATAGCGTTTTGGAATACCTAGTGAAGTAATATAAGACAAAATAATATAATTTATTTGCATACTAACAGATTACCAAGTATTCTACTATTTACAAATAATATATTCTAATCTCAAGTTAAAAGGGGGTTCATGAGAGGTTTAGCCTATGAATCCTCTTTTAATTTTTACCATTAAAATTCATTTATTTTGAAAAATTAATTTAAAGACCTAATAGTACATTACATAAAAAGTAAAATAAAGAAAACTATTAAAAATAAGTTGTTAAAGTTGATTAATAGTATATGATTCTGGGAATAGATATGAAGGTATACTTAAGATTAAAAAAGAAGATTAAATAATATTAAGAGAGTCTAAAAACACTATATATTTAACTTTTTTATAGGTAATTTAATCTTTTGAAAAAATGTAGAAAGTAAGGAGTATAGCATTTATGAAAAGAATTATTAAGAAATCTATATGCATAACAAGTGCATTAATACTAATGGCCGGTGCATTTGCTAATATGGGAGGGGTCTTTGCAGACGAAACTGTAGAAAATGCAGAGACTTATGACGAATATACTGTCCTACCAAGCCTGATTGACATCGCCAGTGATGAAAATGGTATTACCTATTTTTCTCCGGAAAAAGTCATAAAAAATACATATTGGGCTGACCTAGAGGAAGGAAAGGTTAAGGGAACATATTTGAAGCATGATTTAAGGTATGATGGAATTGTACATATAGAAGAAGAAACAGTACATACGGGTGTATTTCCTAAGTATCTTCTAAAGCCAGGAGAAACTGCACTTCAAGATTCAAGGCAACAATATAACAAACGTATATCGAATTTTAGACGTATTACTAGCACAGGTATTACAAAGGAAAATTATGATTTAGAGACAAGATATTTTGCCAGATTTCATCGTTTAGGATACCTAGTTAGCCATGATGTCGATATTGAAGGGTCATCATATTCAGATAAAGGAATTAAGGCTACTGACCCAGTACCTGCAAGAGAAAATCCACTTGGTATTAAGGAGTCAGAGGTACTGAGACAAGATGAGATAGACGATTCAACAAAGTTAACCATTTATGGTGATATTAAGGAAAGTGGAGATACCGATTCAAATAAGATAAAAGATCATAAGGTTGGAGATGAATTAAAGCTAGACTTCTCAATAAATGCATCTTGGTTTAAGCGCTATATGATGGGAGATGCCCTACAAATGACTAGGGGAGACCTGTCAGATGAAAAAATAAAAGATATTATTGATAATACAGATGGAATGTTCGACTCACAGATAGTGTATACGATAGATATACCAAAAGAGGTTGATGTAAGAACTCCTTCTGCAAGTCTTACAGGTCTTAATGATTTTGACACAAAGGCCGAAGTAAAGGATGAAGCAGGCAAGAAAAAGCTAGTGGTTACACTTAGATTAAAGGCAGACAAGCAGGCAAAAAAAGAGCCTTGGAAGAATATAGTGGAAAAACTTAGAAAGCTTGATGTTAATGATATAAAGGTATCTTTATCGGGTCTATACGTTAATTCTAATGCGAGGCCTGGAACCAATGTTACACTACGTGGTACAGTTGGTGGATATTTTGAGTATATGCGTACGAAATTAGATAATGATGATGCTATAGAGACATTGGAAGATAAAAATGGTGTATATGGAATGAGACCTGATGTAAATATTCCAAATTATACTTACCTATACTTTGTAGCAAAGCAAAGTGATGATGGAAGGGACCAGGCAGCACCAGCAGATAAGCAAAACCTGATTTCTTATACATTTAAGCTAGATGATAAGAAAACTAACCCTCCAGTTGACCCTAAAAAGCCGGTCGATCCTAAGACTCCAGATAGCCCTAAAAAACCAGATTCAGGTAGAATAGATGGTAAGGACAGGATAGAGACAGCTATAAATATATCAAAGAAAAACTACGACAAGGCTAAGAGTGTCATAGTGGTTAGACATGACCTATTCCCAGACTCAATGACAGCATCAGTATTGGCCAAGCTAAAGGATGCACCAATCCTACTTAACCCAACTGACAAGTTAGACTCAAGAGTTGGGGATGAAATAAAGAGACTAGGTGCTGAGGAAATAATCATAGTTGGTGGTCAGAACTCTGTATCTGAAAGAGTAAGAGAAGAACTGAAGTCATATGATGCTGACAAGAATGTTGAAAGAATAGCAGGAGCTGACAGGTATGGAACTTCTGAAATGGTAGCTAAGAGAGTAGTTGGAATTACTGGTAAGAAGAACACAGGAGTAGTAGCTTCAGGCCAGGTATTCCCAGATGCCCTATCAGTAGGAACATTTGCTTCGAGAGAGGGATATCCAATACTTCTAGTTAAGAAGGATTCAGTACCAAGCCAGATTCAAAATGCTATAAAAGACCTTGATATCAACAAGACTTATATAGCAGGTGGTTTAAATACAATATCTAAGTCAACAGAAGCCAAGCTTCCGAATGTAGTAGAAAGAATGGCTGGTAGCACTAGGTACGAAACTTCAGTAGCTATAGCCAAGTCTAAGTTTGGTGCAAGCAAGGAAGCCTATATAGCATCAGGTGAGGAGTTTGCGGATGCCTTGGTTATATCGCCAATATCAGGTAAGTTTAATAGACCTACCCTATTGGTATCAAGGAATAAGAATAGCAATTCACCAGTTAAGACTTATATAAGAAATGCGGGCTTTACAAGTATTACTGCTATAGGTGGAGAAAGATTTGTTCCATATAGTGTTTTGGAAGACCTAGTGAAGTAATATAAGACAAAATAATATAACTTATTTGCATACTAACAGATTACCAAGTATTCTACTATTTACAAATAATATATTCTAATCTCAAATTAAAAGGGGGTTCATGAGAGGTTTATCCTATGAATCCTCTTTTAATTTTTACCATTATTTTGATGCTAATACACACTAAAAATAAATAAATATTTTAGATGTTTAAATATTCTTTAACGGGGTAGATAAGTAATAATGTTTACTATGTACAGAATAATAGCTGTTTATAGTTGCAATGAGTATTTTCAATATAATAAAAAGAGGGGAGATTAAATTTTTATGAAAAAATTTGCTAAAAAATCTATGGCTATAACAATAGCTACATTAATGATGCTAGGCGGGATAGCTAATACCGTTAATGTATTTGCAAGTACAGTAGGTGTATTTACAAATACATCAAACGATTTTGCATTTGATATTACTGAAGGTACAGTATTATCAAGCTTATATAATACAGATGAGTATGATACTAAGACTCCTGAAGAGGTAATTAGTGATACATATTGGGCAAATTTAGAAAAGGGATATATATATGGAAAGTATAGAAAAATTCAAAAAGATACAAGAGAGATGGTTGGATTAGCAGAAGGTCAACAGGAAGGTTCAGAGGTATTAAATACCATAGCAGAGGATCTTATAGGATATGATGCTGAGGGGGTATTTCCCCAATATCTATTAAAGCCTAATGAGACGGCATTAAAGAATCTACCTATAGACTTTAATAAAATAGGAGAACCAAAAAATGTATTGAGTACAGGAATTTCACCTTCAAGTCAAGGGGTTATGGATTCTGCGATACCAAAGATTTTCGATTTAGGATATCTTCTTGGAGAAAGTGTTAATATAGATTGGTCAGAATTCTATGGTAAGAATGCAAGTGATCCTATATATGAAAAAAATAACCCTTTTAAATTTAAAGAAGCTGATCTTCTAAGTCAGGATGAGATAAAAAATCCTAAAAAATTAGCTGTATTTGCTGACATAAAAAAGACAGGTGACTCAGATTCAAGTGCTATTGGGACTTTCGAACAGGAAGAGGAATTGAAGCTTGAATTCTTAGTAAAGGGAGACTGGATAAAACGTTTCATAATGGGATATACATTATATAGTACGAGGTATTATATTCCTGAAGAAATAAATAAAGATATATATAATAGAATGTATGGCATGATCGACTCTCAGCTTGTATACACTATAGATATACCAAATGAAGTGGAGGTTAAAAATCCATCAGCAAAAATAGCTGGTCTTGATGGCTTTAAGGTCACTACTGATATAAAAGATGAATCTGGCAAGAAGAAGCTAGTAGTAAGCTTAAGGCTAGATGAAAGTATACAGGGTAAAAAACTAAAGTGGAGTGAGACTATTGAAAAAATAAAGAAGCTAGACACAAGTAACCCAGTTTTATCTATTTCAGGTTTGTATGTGAAGTCAATAGTGAATCCAGATACTAAGGTTACCCTAAATGCTAGCATTGCCGGATATGTTGATTGGGCTACAAAGGGGCTTGATCAGGCTTCATATTATAGGGGAAATGAGCCGGCAGGAGTGGAAGAACATAGAAATGAGTTAAAAAGACAGGGCATGTACCTAGAGCCAATTTATGATGATGAAGATCCTATGAAATTGGAATATTTAAATACATACGAGGCCTACAACCGTACATACCTATACTTTGTAGGAAAGCAGAGTGATGCTGGAAGAGACCAGGCTGCACCAGCAGACAAGCCAAACCTAATTTCATATACCTTCAAGGTAAAGAAAAAGGAGAATAAGCCAGTAGAGCCTAGGAAGTCTGATAATACTAATACTGGCAGGATAGATGGTAAGGACAGGATAGAGACAGCTATAAATATATCAAGGAAAAACTACGACAGGGCTAAGACTGCCATAGTAGTTAGGCATGACCTATTCCCAGACTCAATGACAGCATCAGTATTGGCCAAGTTAAAGGATGCACCAATCCTGCTTAACCCAACTGACAAGTTAGACTCAAGAGTTGGGGATGAAATAAAGAGACTAGGTGCTGAGGAAGTAATCATTGTCGGTGGCCAGAACTCTGTATCTGAGAAGGTAAGAGAAGACCTAAAGGTCTATGATGCTGACAAGAATGTTGAAAGAATAGCAGGAGCTGACAGGTATGGAACTTCTGAAATGGTAGCTAAGAGAGTAGTTGGTATAACTGGTAAGAAAAATTCTGGTGTAGTAGCTTCAGGCCAGGTATTTCCAGATGCCCTATCAGTAGGAACTTTCGCTTCAAGAGAGGGATATCCAATACTTCTAGTTAAGAAGGATTCAGTACCAAGCCAGATTCAAAATGCTATAAGAGACCTAGAAATCAACAAGACTTATATAGCAGGTGGTTTAAACACAATATCTAAGTCAACAGAGGCCAAGCTTCCGAATGTAGTAGAAAGAATGGCAGGTGCAACTAGGTACGAAACTTCAGTAGCTATAGCCAAGTCTAAGTTTGGTGCAAGTAAGGAAGCCTATATAGCATCAGGTGAGGAGTTTGCGGATGCCTTGGTTATATCGCCAATATCAGGTAAGTTTAATAGACCTACCCTATTGGTATCAAGGAATAAGAAAGTTAATAGTCCTGTTAAGGCCTATATAAGAAATGCAGGCTTTACAAGTATTACAGCTATAGGTGGAGAAAGATTTGTGCCATATAGCGTTTTGGAAGACCTAGTTAAGTAAAATATGAGGACTTATTTAGTGAGCTTTGATAGAGTTTAAAAAAATAAGTGATATCCTATCAAAATTAAAACTTTAATAAATGAAAAAAAGGAAAGTCTAAGGGTACTTTAGCTCGAGGATTTTCCTTTTTTAGTTAATAATATATTGTAAATTTAGGGTTTAATATATTTTTTTTGGGGTAGAAAAAGAAGAGTAGATTAACAGATTTACTATCTAACATGATGGGAGCCTTTAAAAGAACTTAAGGGATTTTTTCATGTAAATTAAATACCTACCTAAGAAGAAGGTAGACATTTTTTATTTTAAAACTTGAAAAATATAAAGGAGTAGTTATTTTATGAAATTATTGGCTAGAAAAACTATGGCTGTTACCACGGCTACACTAATGATGCTAAGTGTGTTTGCCAATACGGCAAATGTATTTGGACTTGA
>NZ_CDRRTB010000066.1:0-10191 GCF_977045075.1 Peptostreptococcus sp.
ATTGATGAAAGATTTCCGACGGTTTTCCAGGCCTGTATGGACAAGGGTATAGATATCAGGAAGGATATGATACCCGTATGCCCAGGCCAACACTACCATATGGGTGGCATAAAGGCCAAGCTAGATGGTAGGACTAGTCTACCAGGCCTATATGCCATAGGAGAGACGTCTTGTACAGGTCTACATGGAAGAAATAGGTTGGCGTCAAACTCCCTTTTAGAAGCATGTTTTTGTGGTATGAAGTGTGGTGAAGGCCTAAATACTTCATTGCCAGACTTCAAGGCCCATATGGAAGAAAATAGAGAAACTGGAAATATAGATGATATAATTGCTGACTACCAGAAGATTTTGGTGGATACAATAAAGGAAAGGAACCACGATTTTTATGAATACTGGCTTAAAAATGAGGATGCTTGATAAGATCAAAGAGAGTCTACTTGAGGATATTAGCTACAAGGATATCAGTGCCGATGCCATAATAGATGAGGATAGGATGGCCAGGGCTGACTTGATAGCCAAGGAAGAGGGGATTGTATGTGGTTTGGAAGTCTTTTACCAGGCTTTTAAAATCTTGGATGAAGGGGCAAAGTTTACTTGCTCTCACAAGGATGGAGATAGGGTTTACAAGGGTGACAAGATTGGTATAGTTGAATGTAAGGCTCAAGCCATGCTCTTGGCTGAGAGGACTGGCCTAAATTTCCTTCAGAGGATGAGTGGTATAGCCAGTATGACTAGGTATATGGTAGATGCCCTAGGTGATGAATCAGTAAGTCTAGCTGACACGAGAAAGACAGCCCCAGGACTGAGGGTATTTGATAAGTATTCTGTAGAGGTCGGTGGTGGAAAGAACCACAGGTTCAACCTATCCGATATGGTAATGCTAAAGGACAACCACATAGGGGTTGCAGGTGGCATTAGGCAGGCTGTTGAAAAGACTAGAAAAAAAGTATCCTTCTCCAAAAAAATTGAGGTGGAGGTTGAAAGCCTTGACCAGGTTAGGGAAGCCCTTGATGTCGGGTGTGATATAATCATGCTAGATAACATGTCTATAGACCAAATAAGGAAGGCTGTAGACCTTATAGGTGGGCAGGCACTTATAGAAGTATCTGGAAATATAGGTCCGGACAAGATAGGAGACTACAGGGGCTTGGGTATAGATATCATATCATGTGGAGCCCTGACTCATTCGGTAAAGGCCCTGGATATAAGCTTAAAAAATATGGAAATTATATAATCTTAGATGAGGTCCTCTGTTTGGCAAATCCTATTGCTAGATAGGAGGGTCTCTTTTTATATGTGTTTTTTTTCTTATAGATAAATATTTACTAAATCACAAATATGGTGTAAAATGGACTTAAAAAGAACATATGTTCTTTTTAAGTCCATTTTTTAGGGGGTGTTTTGGTGAAGGACAAGGTATTTTTTCATATAGATGTAAACTCTGCCTACCTTAGCTGGGAGGCAGCCTACAGAAAAAGGCACAATATTGAGGGTCTGGACCTGATTAATATAGCTTCTGCGGTGGCAGGTAGTTCAGAGAGAAGGAGTGGCATAATTTTGGCCAAGAGTCAGTTGGCCAAAAAGCTAGGTGTAAAGACAGGTGAACCTGTGGGCATAGCTAGGACCAAGTGTCCAGATATATACCTAGTTCCACCAAATTTTGACCTCTATGTAGAGTATTCCAATCGTTTGATGGATTTTTTGAGGACCTATTCACCTAGTGTTTACCAGTATTCTATAGATGAGGCCTTTGTGGATATGACTGGGACCCAAAGGCTATTTGGAAATCCTATAGACTGTGCTGATACCATCCGAGAGAGGGTAAGGACGGAACTAGGCTTTACTATAAATGTGGGGGTTTCTGACAAGATGGTCCTAGCCAAGATAGCTGGGGACTTCAGTAAGCCAGACAAGACCCACACCCTTTTCCAGTCGGAGATAGAGGAAAAAATGTGGCCACTTCCGATAGAAGACCTATTTTTTGTGGGGAGAAAGACTTCAAAAAAGCTTAGGAGTCTTGGTATAGTAACTATAGGACAGTTGGCCAATACAGATATAAATTTTATGAAGAGGCACTTTAAAAAGCATGGTATAGTCATACACAACCATGCCAACGGTCTGGATGGCTATGATTTTTTTCATAAGACCAATACTAATAATAGGTCTGTTGGCAATTCAACCACAACCTCCAGCGATATATACAGCTTTGAAGAGGCCAAGCACTGGATTTTGGCCCTTAGTGAGACGGTCTGTGCTAGACTGAGGAGGAAAAATTCCACTGCAGGTGTAGTATCAGTGGAGCTTGTAGACAGGGATTTTAAAAGGTCACAGGCCCAGAGGACTCTTGGATTTAGGACCAATAAGGTCAGTGATATATATGGGGTAGCCTGTGAGATTTTTAAGAGTCTTTGGTGGGGCAAACCTATTAGACACATAGGCATAGGAACCAGCAAGGTCCAGGAGAAGGATTCAAACCAGCTCAACTTTTTCAACCAGATATCATCTAAGGAGGAAAGGCTATATTCGGCCATGGATGATATAAGGGCCAAGTATGGTGATGATTCTGTAAAGAGGGCCAGCTTCCTGTGTGGAGAGGCCGACCATATGGAGGGGGGAACCTCTAAAAATAAAAAAAATGGTCTGGTATACCTCTAGAAGGAGTCTATTAAGAAAAACTAGGAAGAGCCTTGTGCTAATGATTAAAGCTTGGTCTTTTGGTGTATAAAAATAATATGAATCTATACAAAGAGTAAAGTGTAAAATGAAAGTGAGGAATATAGATGAATAATATAGGTGTAATTGGACTATCTGTCATGGGGCTGAACCTAGCCCTAAATATGGCAGACAAGGGCTACAAGGTTTCCATCTACAATAGGACTAGCTCGGTTGTAGATGAAGTAATGAGAGACCATGGACATGAAAATTTCACACCAACCTATAATCTTGAGGACTTTGTCAAGTCTCTTGAAAGGCCAAGAAGAATATTTCTGATGATAAAGTCTGGCAAGCCAATAGATATGGTTATAGACCAGCTGATAGGTCTTTTGGATGAAGGTGACATCATAATAGACGGAGGAAATTCATATTTCAAGGATACTATAAGGAGGTCCAACTACCTGGAGGATAAGAAGATAAACTATCTAGGTGTTGGTATTTCAGGTGGTGAAGAGGGTGCAAGGTTTGGACCAGCTATCATGCCTAGTGGTAATAGGGAGGCCTATGAACATGTAAGAGATATCTTTGAAAATATATCAGCTAAGGCATATGGAGAAGCTTGTTGTAAGTATATTTCTACAGCCGGATCTGGCCACTACGTCAAGATGGTCCACAATGGCATAGAGTATGGTGATATGCAGCTTATCAGTGAGGCCTACATACTTCTAAGGGACCTAGGTGGTATGGACAATAGTCAGATTCAGGAGGTATTTGAGGCCTGGAACAAGACTGAGCTAGAGAGCTACCTGATAGAGATTACAGCCAATATTCTTAAGGTTAAGGAGGCAGACGGATCCTACCTAGTAGACAAGATTCTAGACAAGTCAGCCCAAAAGGGTACTGGTAAGTGGACCAACCTGGAGGCTATAGACCTGGGGGTTGATGTTTCTGTAATCACAGCTGCCCTAAATGCCAGATATATGTCTGGGCTAAAGGATGAAAGGGTCAAGCTATCTAAAATTATAGGTCAGAACAAGGCCGAATTTACAGGCAAGAAGGATATTTTAGACATTATGGGTCTAGGCAGGGAGGACCTGGTAGACCTGGTTAAAAATAGCTTATATGCATCTAAGATAGTATCCTATGCCCAGGGCTTCAAGCTACTTAGTGTAGCCGAAAAGGAATATGGCTGGGACTTGAATTTTGCAGATATAGCAAAGATATTCAGGGGTGGATGTATAATTAGGGCTAAGTTCCTAAATGATATATCAGCAGCCTTTGACCAGGACAAGGGAGTGGAGAATTTGTTGATGACAGACTTCTTCGCAAAGGAAATTAATGATAGGCTAGCAGACCTGAGAAAGCTAGTAGCTATTGGGGCTATGGAAGGTATTCCAATAACTGCTATGTCAGCAGCCTTGGCTTATGTGGACACGTATAGGTCTTCAAGACTAGGTGCCAATATTGTACAGGCACAGAGGGATTATTTTGGGGCCCATACATTTGAAAGAGTAGATGTAGATGGAGTATTCCATCATGATTGGATAGATGAAGATGAAAAATAAGGGAATAATAATATTTGGAGGAACAGGGGATTTAGCTTATAGGAAGCTATTTCCAGCTTTATATAACTTGCATTGTCTAGGCCTTTTGCCAGAGGACTACAAGGTAGTTGGTGTAGGTAGGAAGGGCTACAGCAAGGAAGACTATGTTGAGATAATTAAAAAGTGGACTAGTGAATTTTCTAGGCTAAAGTATACAGAGGAGGACTTCTCTGAATTTTCAAAGAGGATAATCTACTACCAGATGGATATGACTGAGGTTGCCCAGTATAGGGACCTACTAGCTGACTTGGACTATGCAAATGGCAGGAAAGAAAGCGGATGGACATATTACTATGCAGTACCACCTAAGATATTCGGCTTTATAACGGATGGTATTAGGTTGGCAGGCTGTCCTTTGAGTGGGGCCAAGGTAATAATTGAAAAGCCATTTGGTGACACTATGGATGCAGCAGAATATATTTACAAGAACCTAAAGCAGTGCTTCTCACAAGAAAATATATTCTTTATAGACCACTATTTAGGTAAGGAAATGATAATAAATATAATGACCCTAAGGTTTGCCAACGCCATATTCGGAGGTGTATGGAATAAGGACTTTATAGAAAAGGTCGAAATAAATGCCTTTGAAGAGGTGGGTGTAGGCACAAGAGGTGGCTACTATGACAAGAGCGGGGCCATGGTGGATATGGTACAGAACCACCTATTCCAGATCCTGTCTATAGTGGCAATGGAAAGGCCAGCAGACAATTCATCTGAGGCTATAAAGGCTGCCCAGACCAAGCTATTCAAGGAGCTGAAGGATATAGAGGACCCTCACAAGATAGACCAGCTACTTGTAATGGGCCAGTACAAGGGTTACCTAGAGGAAGATAAGATAGACCCAGAATCTACTACAGAAACATATGTAGCCCTTAAGTTGGCTATAGAAAATGACAGGTGGAGGGGAGTTCCATTCTACCTAAGGACAGGTAAGAAGATGGCTCAGAAAAAGAGTGAGGTAGTCATTACCTTTAAGTCTACTACAGAGGGTGCCCAGTCAAACAAGCTGATAATAGAGATACAGCCGGACGAGGGCGTCAAGCTAGACTTCAATATAAAGAAGCCAGGTACAGAAAATACCATAGAAAAGGTTGATATGGACTTCTGCCAGAGCTGTGTATTGGAAAATAGGCAGAATACACCAGAAGCATATGAAAGGTTATTGATGGCTGCCATGGACGAAGATAGGTCCCTATTCTCCCAGTGGAACCAGATAGAGATTTGCTGGAAGTATATCAATAGGATAATGGAAATATACCATAGGTTCTCTGACAAGATTCATGTATATGAGCCAGGCCAGGATGGTCCTATAAATAATTTTTAGTATATACATAAGGCAAAGAAATGTACTATAATAGATAGTACGGTATTAGCGAAGTTACTTTATTAGATAATATTGGAGGTAGAATAATGAGTGAAGTTAAGGTTCATGATATAGTAATAATCGGTAGTGGCCCTGGTGGTATGACTGCTGGTATATATGGTGGAAGGGCAGAGTTGGATACAGTAATTTTGGAAAAGAACTTCCACGGCGGCCAGATGGTTTCTACTACGGAAATAGAAAACTATCCAGCCCTACCTGAAACTAATGGTATCCAGCTGGCTAATGATATGCTAGCCCATGCCAAGAAGTTTGGGGCTAAGATTGAATACAAGGGAGTAGACTCAATTGAGGTGCTAGAAGATGGTACAAAGAAGTTGCTAGCAGGTGGAGAGGAAATCTTAACTAAGACTGTAATACTATCAATGGGATCTACACCAAGAAAGCTAGGTCTAGACAAGGAAGACAAGTTTACTGGAAGGGGCCTAGGCTACTGTGCAACATGTGATGGTGGCTTCTATAGAAATAAGGTAGTGGCAGTAAATGGTGGCGGAGATACAGCTGTTGAGGATGCCCTATACCTATCAAGAATAGCATCTAAGGTATACCTAATCCACAGGAGAGACGAGCTAAGAGCCAATAAGACACTACAGACAAGGCTAGCTGAGTCAAATGTAGAGGTTGTATGGAACAGTACGATCAAGGAAATTCTAGGTGAAGAAAAGCTAACAGGTGTAGTAACTGTAGACAAGACTGACCAGTCAGAAAGAACAATAGAGTTAGACGGTTTATTCGTGGCCATAGGTGGTATACCTACTTCAGGTCTAGTAGACGGTCTAGTAGATTTAAATCCACAGGGCTATATAGTAACTGATGAAGACTGTCAGACAAGTGTCGATGGTATTTATGCGGTTGGCGACATTAGGGTTAAGTCTCTAAGACAGGTGATAACTGCAGCTGCTGATGGAGCTATAGCAGTTCATGCGGCAGAAAAATATATACTAGAGCACCAGTAAATTAAATATAATAGTGGGTCATATAGGTGACTGACTAAGATTTTTATAAATACCAAGGGAGGTTTTACCAAACTTGGTATTTTGTGAAGAAATTAATAGTAATAAAAAAATACCGACACCCAAGCTAGTGCTATACTAGACTTTGGGGTCGGTATTTTATATTTATAATTATTCTTGGCTAGTAGTACTAGTAGTAGTACTAGTATTATCGTTACTACTTGAAGTGCTAGAACTAGTAGTCTTATCTGTCGAGCTAGTCTGGCTTGCTTCCAGGTCGGCCTTTGTCAAAATCTTGCCTGTAGCTCCATCTATCAATACAGTTTCGGTATTCTTTACATCCCCATCATATAGCTTGAATGAGAATACATTCATACCATTTTTTGCAAATAGCTTGTATGATAGGACCTGAGTATAGTTCTTTGTAGAGGCCTTTGCAGCTAACTGGGCAGCCTCATCTACATCCATTACAGGTACAAAGTCTAGCAGGTTAGCCTTAAGGTCAGCACTTGCCGGACCATTTTCAGTCTTACTTAATATATCGCCAGTCTTGGCATCAATTGTCATAGTCTGGCTGATACCTTTTTTAGATATAACCTCTAGCGTATAGATGTACTTCTTTTCAGTCTTAGCTTCCTCAGCTTCATCCTTCTTTTCAGTCTTTATAGGAATATCCTTTTCTTCAAGACTAACTGATGCTACACTGCCTGCTTTTTCAGCAGTTGTGAATTTTAATAGGGCAGCCTGTAGTCCTATTAGTTTTTCAGACTTTAGCTCGTTTACTAGGCTAGGGCCAGATGCCTTGTTTTTATCACCGTCACCAGCATTTTTAGAGCCACATCCTACTAGGGATAGGGCAAGGATAGAACACATTGAAAAGACTAGTAGTTTTTTTTCTATTTTTTTTCTGTTATTATTTTTTGAAATTTTCATATCTATCTCCTCATCGAATTATAATCAATAGTAGCTATATTATACTATAAAATTTAAATGCTAGTAAAGTACTAAAAAAAAGTCTCTGCTTGTGGTATAATATTCAAATGAAGATATTAACACGTTAGTTGTGGAAGGAGAAAAAAGTGAAGATCGTAATAATAGGTGGAGGAAAGGTTGGTTCTAAGCTATCTGAAGAGTTGTCTAATGAATCTCATGACGTAACGGTTATAGAGCAGGATGTAGATGTAATCAACAGGATAAATTCTCACCAGGATGTTGCCTGCATAAATGGAAATGCTATCAATCGTGAAATACTAAAAGAGGCTGGCGTAGAGGAGGCAGACCTACTAATTGGGTGTACCTCATCTGATGAGATAAACATGTTCTCTTGCTTGTTTGCCAAAAACCTAGGGGCAAAAAATACTATAGCAAGGGTTAGAAATCCAGAATACTATAGCCAATTAAATTATATAAAGGAAGATCTGGGTCTAAGTATGATTATAAATCCAGAGTTTGTTGCTGCCAATGTAATTTCAAGGATCTTGAGGTTCCCGTCGGCAATCAAGGTTGAGACCTTTGCCAAGGGTAAGGTCGAGTTGATGGAGTTTAAAATATATGAAAATTCCGATCTAGTTGGCATGCAGATGAAGGATGTGGTAAAGACCTTTGGTGTAAAGATTTTGGTTTGTGCCATACAGAGAAGGGATGAAGTATTTATACCAGATGGTAATTTCACCTTTGAGAAGGGGGACAAGCTGAGTATAGCTGGTAGCCACGAGGACTTGGAAAAATTCCTAAAGAAGGTTGGTGGCCTTAAGAGAAAGGTCAAGACTGTTATGATAATTGGTGGTGGTAAGATTGCCTACTACCTATGCAAGAGTCTTGAGAACATAAATATTAAGACTAAGATTATAGAAAGAGACAGGAAGACTTGTCATTTTTTGGCACAGAACCTTCCTAAGGTCGATATTATACATGGGGATGGAACAGACAACCAGATACTAGAGGAAGAGGGTATCCACGAGGTAGATGCCTTTGTATCCCTAACTGGTATTGATGAAGAAAATATCATTATGTCTATGTATGCAGACTCTAAGGGGGCTTCTAAGGTTATTACAAAGATTAGTCAGTCTACTTTCAAGGATATGATTGATACCTTTAATCTAGATACTGTAATATCGCCAAAGGAATTGACAGCTACAAGGATACTTCAGTATGTTAAGGCTATGAACAACTCCTATGGTAGCCAGCTGAATTCCCTATATAGAATAGTAAATGACAAGGTTGAGGTATTGGAATTCTCAGTAAATGCTACTGGTAGGATAGTCAACCAGCCATTGAAGGACCTAAGGTTTAAAAAGGGCATGCTGATAGCTTGTATAGTGCGTAACGGTAAAATAATAATACCAGGTGGAGATGATAAGATTATGGTAGGCGATAATATTATCATCGTGACTTCGAGCCTGAGAATAACTGATATAGAAGATATACTAGAACGAAGCGTATAGGTTTATTTAGGAGAATTAAGATGAATTATGGAATGATGGTCTATGTTCTTATGAATATAGCCAAGGTGGAAGGTTTTTTAATGTTTATACCTGCCATAGTATCATTGGCATATGGAGAGAGGGATGTGGCTCTTAGGATTTTTGAGATAGCCCTAGTCTCTGCTGGAGTTGGTATGGCATTTACAAGAAAAAGACCGACCAAGTCTGAATTGTTTATCAAGGACGGTCTCTTGATAGTAGGCTTGGCCTGGATTATATTTTCTGTGATAGGGGCCATGCCCTATTTTCTGACAGGAAGTATAGCCAGTCCAATAGATGCATTTTTCGAAACTGTATCAGGTTTTACTACTACAGGGTCTACGATCCTTACTGATATAGAGGCACTTCCAATAGGTATCCTATTTTGGAGGTCCTTTACCCACTGGATAGGCGGTATGGGAGTATTGGTCTTTGTAATGGCCATAATACCCCTATCATCTGGAAATACAATGAATATAATGAGGGCAGAGGTACCAGGTCCTACAGTGGACAAGCTGGTTCCAAAGACTAAGCAGACAGCGAAAATTTTGTACTATCTATACATAGCCCTGACAGCCATAGAGGTAGTTTTACTGATGATGGGTGGCATGCCATTTATGGATAGCTTGACAAACTCATTTTCTACTGCAGGTACAGGTGGATTCTGTATGAGGGCTGATAGTATAGGCTACTACAACAGCGCCTATATTGATGGTGTAATTACAGTGTTTATGATCCTATTTGGTATAAACTTCAACCTGTTTTATTTAATATTATTGAAGAAGTTTAAGCGTATATTCAAGAGTGAAGAGCTAAAGGCTTACCTGGCAATTATAGCTGTATCTATAGGTCTGATTACTTGGAATATATACGCTATGTATGGCAGTGTATTGAAGGCCTTTAGGTATGCATCCTTCCAGGTTGCAACCATAATAACTACTACAGGTTTTATGACTACTGACTACAATCTTTGGCCGAGCTTTTCAAAGGCTATCCTCTTGTCCCTGATGGTAATCGGTGCATGTGCAGGTTCTACTGGTGGTGGTATAAAGGTATCCAGGGTACTTATTACCTTCAAGTACATAAAGTCAGAGATTAAAAAGGTTATTCAGCCTAGATCAGTTAGTAATATTACT
>NZ_CDRRTB010000067.1:0-9885 GCF_977045075.1 Peptostreptococcus sp.
CCAAGTAGGGTAGCTCCTATAATTGTAGAACCAGACCTTGACGTACCTGGTACCAGGGCAAGGCACTGGAAGAGACCAATTAGAAGGGCAGTCTTGTAAGACACCTGACTGAACTTAGTAATATCGGGTCTCTTGTGTCTATTTTCTAGCCATATCATTATTACACCATATATAATTAGGGCGGCAGCTACTACAGAGGGTCTGAAGAAAATCCTATCTATCTGGTCTTCAAAAAGAACACCTATTATACCTGATGGTAGCACTGCTATTAGTACCTTTATCCAAAGGTCCCATGTTGCCTTTTTAGCCTTAGGACTCTTTCTAGGGGAAAAAGGATTAAGTTTATTAAAATAGAGTATTAATACTGCTAATATCGATCCGAACTGTATAACTACTAAAAAAGTATCTATAAACTTCTTTGAGCCAGCCAGGTGTAAAAACTGGTCGACTAAAATCATATGACCTGTGCTACTGACTGGTAGCCATTCTGTGATACCCTGGACAATACCAAGGAAAATCGCCTTAAAAATTTCTAACAAAAATATGTCCTCCTTTTATAAAATCTACTAATAATAGTATCACAAGAAAACCAATAAATCAATTATTTTACTATAAAGACTTAATTAAAAAGTCCCCCGGGGTTCACAGAGTGGGGGACAATTTGCTTAGTATTATTTATTTGTGGCCTGCAGCCTTGTAGGCTTCTAGACCGAACTTCATACATTCAGCAGCAGCCTTAAGGTCGTCTGCATTTAGGATGTAGGCAAGTCTAACTTCGTCTCTTCCTAGACCAGGTGTAGCGTAGAAGTTTTCGGCTGGTGTAGCCATTGTAGTTGCACCATTGTGGCTGAACTCATTTAGCATGAAGATTACGAAGTCTTCAGCATTTTCTACTGGAAGCTTAACCTGCATGTAGAAGGCACCAGTTGGCTTTTCACATACGACACCTGGGATTTCCATGATTGCATCATATAGGACATCTCTTCTGTGGCAGTATTCCTTGTTTACTTCTTCAAGGTAAGACTTTGGAGTCTTGTATAATTCAGCTGAACCAACCATTTCTAGTGTAGGAACGCATAATCTTCCCTGGCAAAGCTTTAGAACTTCAGCAATGAATTCCTTATTCTTACAAGCAAGGGAACCTATTCTAGCTCCACAAGCTGAGTATCTCTTAGATACAGAGTCAACTATTATTACCCTGTCCTGAACATTTTCTAGGTTACCAAAACTAGTGTACTTCAAACCGTCATATACGAATTCTCTATATACTTCATCAGAAATTATCCATAGATCTTTTTCTATAGCGATTTCTGCTAGCATCTGCATCTCTTCTACAGTGTAGATAGCACCAGTTGGGTTACCTGGGTTTGAAAGTAGGATTGCCCTAGTTTTATCATTTACCTTAGCTAGGATTTCCTCCTTAGCTGGTAGGTGGAAGCCATTTTCAGCTAGTGTAGTAACTGGGTTTATTTCAACATCAACACAGGTAGCAAATCCATTGTAGTTTGTGTAGAAAGGCTCTGGTACAAGTATATTTTCACCTGGGTTACATAGTGTTAGCATTGCGAATAAAAGTGCTTCAGAACCACCGTTTGTAATTAGAAGCTCATCATGTTCAAATTCCATGTCATAAGACTTGTAGTATTTGATCATTGCATCTAATAGGTCATCAGAACCTACTGAATCAGCATATGCAAGTACAGATTCATCAAATTCTCTTATGGCCTTCATAAAGCCTTCAGGAGTCTTGATATCTGGCTGACCTATATTTAAGTGGTAAACCTTAATTCCCTTTTTCTTTGCTTCTGTAGCATATGGAACAAGCTTTCTTACTGGTGAAGCCTGCATTGAACCGACTCTTTTTGAATATCTCATAATTTTCCTCCTATATATTTAAAACTGAATAACGTTTTCGACGTAACATTAATATAACATAAAACTAGATAAAAATAAACAATTATCGCATATATTTATAATTTAACAAAGTTATGATAGGTACTTAGGTGCTTTTTCTAATTTTTATTCTAGTAAAGCTCTTAAATACTATAATTAATTGATTTTGTTTTACCAGGAATGGGTTTTTATTAAATACAAAATGGTATATAATAAACCTAACAGATTATTGTGAAAGTTTATATGAGGTGAAGTTATGAAAGAAATGAGAAGGGACCAGATAACTGGTGATTTGATTATATATTCAAGTTATAGGAATAAGAGGCCACACGATACTATTAAGTCCAATAAAAATAAGTCAAGTGAAGGCCCACAATACAGCGATACATGCCCATTTTGTAGGGGTAACGAGCACCTGAATGACATGCCAACCCACCTTATAGAAAAAGAGGGACAATGGTTGGCTAAATCTGTAAAAAATAAGTTTCCTATAGTAGATATGGAGACTGACCATATATACGGTGAACACGAGGTTATTGTGGAGACCTATAGACATGAGGGGTCCTATTATAATATGTCCATAGATGAATTTAAGCATATTTTTGATATTTTTATCAGTAGGTACAAAGACCTTTCAGCTAGACCTGGCATTGAATATGTTAATATATTCAAGAATCACCTGAGAGATGCTGGGGCCTCACTTATGCACCCCCACTCTCAAATAGTGTCCTTTAATCTTATACCGGCTGAGATAGTAAAAGAGATAAAGATAGCAAGGTCACATATGGACCACCATAATAGTAACCTTTATGACTATATAATAGAAAGTGAGCTTGCCCACCAAAAGAGGGTGGTATATGATGGTAAGAGTTTTTTGGTGTTTATACCACATGCCACAAGGTATAATGGAGAAATTAGGATTATCTGCAAGAATGACAAGAAGATAGACCAGTGGGGACTAGATGAAATAGAAGAAATTTCCTATATCTACAAGAGGCTATTCGAAAAATGGGAGGACTACAATTTGGAGCAAATTGCCTTTAATGTGGTAATTCATACTTATCCTTTAAATGGAGATTATGACGACCTATTTAGGACCCACTTCCATATAATACCTAGAAAATTTAATTTCGGTGGCTTTGAGCTATCTACGGACCTTTTTGTTTGTGGAACTGACCCAGAGGACCTAGCTGAGTTTTTGAGGTTTGACTAGGAGGCTAAACTTTAAGAATAGTTTTTAATATAAATTAGAAGATAGACTTGAAATTATATAAAAGTTGATATATAATTAAAAAACAAAAAGCGAATATTTATACAAAATAGCTAAAAATAATTCATGTATTTTAGGAGGAAATATGTCAAGTTTACTATATTACATAAAAAAAGAAGACCACTCAGGTGAAAGACTAAGAAAAATACTTGAGGAAAATAAATATATAAAGTTCGTATCACTAATGGGTGTAGACCTAGGTGGTAATGCAACTGATGAAAAGATACCGGTAAAACTAGTCTTAGAGGATATAGAAGAATTTTTAAATGCTTCAATACAGACTGATGGATCTTCAGTTGAACTTTATAATATAGCTACCTTAAACAATGCAAAGGTTGATTTAAAGGCTGACCTAGACGCAGCTTGGTTTGTTGACTACAACCATGAATTCATAGATGAAGAGACTGGTTGCCCTGTTGGAACTTTGAAAATTCCTGCCTTTTTAATACATGACAACAAGAAGGTTTGCTCTAGAGGTACACTTGAAAGAGCAGAAAAATACTTCAAAAATAGTTTAACTGATATAATTAGAAATAACCCTGAAATTTTAGAAAATACGAACGTTGATAGTCCTGATGATATAGAAAGTATTGAGTTGACAGCCGCGACAGAACTGGAGTTCTGGGTTAATACGCCAGAGGATAAGGCCGACCTAGAAAAGCTATTTGTGTCACAGAGCTTGAAGGAACAATACTGGAAGAGGACGCACGGTGTTATTAGGACATGCCTAGAAAAATGTCTTATAGCACTTGAAAACTATGGCCTAGAACCAGAAATGGCCCACAAGGAGGTTGGTGGTATCCATAGCTCTATCAATATTAAGGGTTCTACAAATCATGCCATGGAACAGCTTGAAATTTCTTGGAAGTTCAACAAGCCTCTTCAGGCGGCAGATAATGAATTATGGGTAAGAGAAATAGTTTATGATATATTCGAATCACATGGATTGGAGGTTAGTTTTAAGGCCAAGCCTATCCACGGTGTTGCAGGTAGTGGTGCACATGCCCACGTAAGTGTTGCAGCTAAGCTAAAGGATGGAAGATTTGTAAACCTATTTGCACCAAAGGACCTAAAAAATGACTATCTGAGTCCAATAGGTTATGCATCCCTTATGGGTATGATGAAAAACTATGAGGTGCTGGCTCCTATAGTAACCAATACAAATGATGGTTTTAATAGATTAGTTCCAGGCTTTGAAGCCCCTGTATGCGTTGTTACATCATTAGGTCATACATATGAAATACCTTCAAGGAATAGGTCTGTCCTAGTAGGTCTTATCAGGGATATTGACAAGCCAAAGTCCTTGAGGTTTGAATTGAGGTCACCAAATCCATTGTCTAACAAGTATCTAGTAATAGCTGGTTGCTACCAGACTATGCTAGATGGTATAAAGACCATAGCAGATTTAAAGCAATTTGATACAAAGCTATTGGAGGCTGAGTTATCTAAGGCTCCAAGTGACAAGGGCTTCTACCTAGAAGAAGGAAGGGCCTATAGGGATGAAAATAACATATTTAACTACTATACTTTGGAGGAAAGAAACGCTAGGTTCGGGCAGCCACCTAGAACTGTATACGAAGCCATGTTAGCCTTCGAGACTTATCCAGAAAAACTCAAGTCCTTGACTCAGGGGGCGGTCTTTACTGAGGCTATAATTGATTCTTTTAAGGTAGGGTCTCTTGACAAGTGGAAGAAGAAACTGTCATCAAGAATTATTGATAGGAATATAAGGCTCTTAACTTCTTTTGTAAAGCTTCACTCTCATGAAAATATGGATGCAATAGATGAAGTGATGTGGGATGCTATTGAGCAGATTAAGTATGACTTGATGAAAAATACACTTAAGGGACCATCTATATACGGCATGATAAAGAGTGCTATAGATGTTGGTAACTACAAGGAGGCTTCCGATCTACAGATTGAGGCCAAGAAGAAAATGGAGGAAATTCAGCAACTATATGTTAATTACAAGAAAAATATATTCTAGTAAATAATATTGAAGCTGGGTAAACCGATTTGGCTAGCCTATATAATAGGGGATAAGAAAAGACCAATACGAATAATAAATGATATAAAAAGAGGTACAACTTATGTGTGACTTATGACCGAATTTGGTTCTTTGGGTCAGTCGTGTAAGTAGTACCTCTGTTTTTATAAATTTAAATCTATCTAGGCTTGGTCTAGTCATTAATATGAAATAAATACCAATTTAAGACAGCTACAAGTGGTTAGATTTGACACAGGCTAGCTAAGAAGTTTTCAAACATTATACCATCGTTTCTATCCACGCTTCCAAGGCTTGCAGTATAGTTGACAGCATCATAAATGAAGTCTGTAGCAATTTGGCAGCTAAAACCTATATCAAAGCCCCTAGTTATAAGGGCAGTTACTATTGACGTAAAAATATCCCCAGTACCACTAAAGCTCATCTTGTTGTATGGTTTTCCAATCTTAGTCATAGTATCAGACTTAGCATCGTAGGAAATATTATAAATATGGTCATCATTAAGGAAGCCAGTTATAAGTACCAGATTAGGTCCCTGCTTGGCTAGGCCCCTACAAATGTTCTTTAGGTCAATATCACTGTAGTTAAATTGATCTGGATCCAAGCCCAAAAGTAGGTTGGCTTCAGTTATATTTGGAGTAATAAGGTCAGCCATTGAAGCTAACTTTTTCATCTCTAAGACGTAGGCATCATCAAAGATAGGGAAGATGGAGCCGAGGTCACCAAGGACAGGGTCTACCACTACCAGGGCCTTATTGTTATTCATAATAAGATTTTCAACTAGCTTGATTTGTTCAATAGAGCCCAAAAAACCGCTATAGATTGTATCAAACTCCTGGCCGAGCTCTTTCCAAGTATCAATATAGTCCTGGATAGATGAAGTCAAGTCTACAAAGGTATATTTTGGATAGCCGGTCTGGCTGGAAAGGACAGATGTTGGTAGGGGGCAGCACTGGCACTTTAGGACCGAAATCAGGGGTAGGGCTACAGTAAGCGAGCACTTACCAACCCCAGAAATATCATTTATACAAGCAATTTTTTTCTGCATAGCAATTCTCCGTTCTAAATATATTTTCAAGAAATATTATACCACCTAATAAGGATTATGTCTAAATATAGGTGATATTAGGCAAAAGATGACAAAAATAGTATAATTTATATAAAAATTTTTAAATTTGCAAAAAAATATTCAATAATTCTAATAATTTCGTTGACTTGACCAAATAAATATGTTATGGTTAATAGGTAATGGATCACAAAAAATCAAGCGATTCATATTATTAGGAGGAAGTTAATGAAAATCGGAACAGTAAAATGGTTTAACAACGAAAAAGGATTTGGATTTATTTCAGTTGAAGGAGAAAATGATATGTTTGTACATTTCTCTGCAATCCAGGGAGATGGATACAAGTCTCTAGAAGAAGGTCAGAAGGTTGAATTTGAAGTCGTAGATGGAGAAAAGGGACCTCAGGCTGCAAATGTAACAAGAATATAATTTGAGATTTAAGATATACAAGATATATTAAGTAAAAAATTTTTTCAAGCTTACATTGATGGACCGACATTTGTTGGTCCATTTTTTACGTATATTTTTAAATAAGTGGATATACTTGTTTAAAAATGTTATACTTAAATATAAGGATAATTACAAGGAGCTATAGGATAAGTAAAGCCCAATAGGCCTGTAATTATCTTGCTTAAGGCGTGTGTAATTTATTTGAAAGTATAGATATTCAGGAGGTTTGGTTATGAATATAATGTTTTTCATTACACCAAAGAAAGATGTAATAAGTGTTAGTGACAAGGACAATATAAAGACAGTTTTGAAGACTCTAAATGAGCACAAATTTTCTTCAGTTCCTATAATTAATGCTGAAGGTAATTACCTGGGAACAATCAAAGAAGGAGATATATTATGGTACCTATACCAAAAATCTTCTTTTAATGAGAGGTTAATCGAAACTACAAATATTATGGACGTACCTAGAAGGTCAACCAATGTAACTGCCAAGGTAGATGCTAATGTAGAGGACCTACTGCATATACTGATCAGTCAAAATTTTGTTCCAGCTATAGATGACTCAAATATATTTATAGGCATTATAAAAAGAAGAGATGTAATCTCCTATGCCTATGACAAGATTAAGAGTGATGAAGGATATATGGCTGATTTCTTTCATGCAAAAAAACTGTCAAGATAGATGTAAGCTTCTATATATGCTAGGACTCTCGATTAGAATTATTGGGGGTTTAGGCAATGAAGAACTTGATATGGATAGAATTGAACCGCCAGCTATTTGGTGGTTCTTTATTTATGCATAAAAGTAGTTTAGGTGTAAATGCTAGGCTCTAAATCTATATAAATAAGTAGGATAGTTGTAGATCTTAAGCTCTAAATTTAAAAAAGGAGTTAACATGTGCATGCTAACCCCAAAACTTATCAATTATTATCTATAATTGTTTCTTGTAACAACAATACCTATCTTACCAACTGGATTATAGGTAATCTGTACTAGTGTGTTCTTCTTTAACTTTTCAAGATCTTCACCACCATATTTTAGGTCAAGTTTGACAGGCTTCTTACCCTGCTTGATTAGGACCGTATGACCATCCTTGCCCTTGTTTTCTATGCTGATGAGATTACCAACATATGGTGTGAATTCCTGGTACTTTTTACCTTCGTTCTTTAGGTAGAAGTAACCACCTACTGCAGCCAGAACCTCTAGACCCACAAGTGCCCACCATGGTATCTTTGCTACTATACCTATTGCCACTATTACTACCATTGCTGCTATTGGAACAATGGCCTTTTTCATCATTAATTTTCCGATTATGTCGTTTGCCTTTTTTTCAGGACCAGTCATTGTTTTCTGTCTTGCGTACTGGTCAGCAAATCTATCTCTTATGCCCATAATTAGCCTCCACTTCCTATAATTTCTAAAAATAATATATAAAAATACTATATTATTTTAACATAGTTTGTTGAAAAATAAAAGCTATTATGTAAAGATTATCCAATTTGAGGGACATTAAATTACTTTTGCGAAGAATAATTCGAATGATTGAAACTTGACTATAGAGGGCCAATTTTGTTACTATGAGGGTATGAATAGATTTAAAGTCAGTTTATATAAATGTTGGGATGTGGTAGATATGTCTAGACAGAGTCTAAAAAGAAAGAAACAAAAAATAGGTTTTATAGAAATATATTTCAGGTTGGTTAGTATATTATTTTGGCCAATTTATTGGTACAAGTGGACAGTAATAACAGTGGAGAATTTCAATAATGTACTCTTTAATATATATGGGGTTATAGATTTGGCCTTTATAGTCTTATTGGTCATTTTTTTCTTATTTAAGAGAAGAGAGACCCTGTGGTATTTTCTATTCTCCTTGTCAATGGCTGTATGCTATATAGTTTCTCTATATAGTTTTATAATAGTTCCAGTAGACATTAATTGGCTCTATATAAAGATAGGCACTATAATTGCGACTATGGTGATTTCATGGAATCTTTTGAAGCGTGACGGAAATGATGTAGGTGTGGTAGGACTATTGAGTGGTGTCTTGCTTTTAATAATGACCTACTTCTACTAGATAAAAATTGGTCAGTATTATTAGGGTATAATTATTTATATTTTTAAATGATGGGCCCTATTACTAGATATGTATGGACATAAGGACTAAAAAATGCTATGATACTAGATGTAGTACATAATAGAAATTATTAGGAGGACGAAATGGAAGAATTGAATTTTTTAGCTAAAGTTGGCGATAAGGTTATAACTCAGGAAGACCTTGAAGCTGCAGTTGCAAGTCTTGATGGATACCAGAAGCAACAGTTCGACAATGAAGAAGGAAGAAAGAGAATCTTGGCTGATATGATCAATCAGGAGCTATTCTATCTTGACGCACTTGAAAACAAGATGGACCAGGATGAAATATTTGTAAACGAAATGGAGCTAGTAAAGGCTAACATGTTAAAGCAGTATGCTATCAATGCTTGTCTAGCTGCGATTGAAATAACTGATGACGAAAAGCTAGCATATTATGAAGAGCATAAGGATGAATTCAAGGAAGATGAATCAGCAAGTGCTAAGCATATACTAGTTGACAATGAAGAACTAGCTCTAGAAATAGAGAAGAAGATAAACAAGAAGGAAATATCTTTTGAAGATGCAGCCGTAGAGTATTCTACATGCCCATCTAAGTCTAGTGGAGGTTCTCTAGGAACTTTTGGTAGGGGACAGATGGTTCCAGAATTTGAAGAAGCTGTGTTTACATTACCTGTAGGAAAGGTGTCTTCGCCTGTAAAGACTCAGTTCGGTTACCATCTAATCCTAGTTGATGACCGTAAAGAGGCTAGACAGCTAGAATATGAAGATTGCAAGAATGATGTTGAGCAGTCACTTGCCTTCAAAAAGCAGAATGAAGCCTTCCTAGCTAAGTTGACTGATTTAACTGAAAAGTACAAGGACATCTTAACTATAAAGGGTGTAGAAAAATAATATTGGATTAAATACTGTTAAGTGTAGAAATAAGAGGGGATTTTCCCTCTTATTTTGCTTTTATTAAGTTTTTATAAAATTTAATGCTATGTATATCAAGTCTTATATTTGTGTTATAATCAGTATATGAAGATTTTTAGAAAGGATATACTATGAAAAAAATATTATCGTATTTCGTTAAACATATACCGGCAATACTATTACTGATA
>NZ_CDRRTB010000068.1:0-9610 GCF_977045075.1 Peptostreptococcus sp.
CTCCTTGTTTTTTATTTTGTGCGATTTAAATTATACACGAGATTTGATGTGTGTTCCTATTTTTTTGCAAAAAATTTAGCGTTGGGAGAGAATTTTTTCTCTCACCAACGCTAAATATTATACAACCCTTTTGGGGACTGTAACAAATCTACAGCCTTTTTTTAAAATAAAATAAAAAAATAGGATAAAAATTATTGACATTGAAATCTCTATTTAGTATACTATATGAGTAATTGCCGCACGGTAAAGGTGGCTGCACGCATAAGCAGTGCTTGGCAAAAAACTCTACTTTGTAGATACCTGACCCGGCGAGTTTGAGAACAAGGAGGTGTATTATGTACGCTATAGTTAAGACTGGAGGAAAGCAGTATAAGGTTTCTGAAGGTGATGTTCTATTCGTGGAAAAGCTAGAGGCTAACGAAGGTGATGTTGTTACTTTAGATGAAGTATTAGCAGTAAACAACGGTGAACTTAAGTTAGGTACTCCTGTAGTTGAAGGTGCATCTGTTCAGGCTAAGGTCGTAGAACAGGGCAAGGCTAAGAAAATAATCGTTTATAAGTACAAGCCAAAGAAAGACTACAGAAGAAAGAACGGTCATCGTCAGCTATATACTAAGATCGTAGTTGAAAAGATCAACGCATAGTCATCATGATTAAAGTAACATTTTATTATAATGACGAATTTAAAATTAAGGGCTTTGAATTGAAGGGTCACGCAAATTATGGCGAATTTGGATACGACATAGTATGTGCGGCTGCCACGACTAATTCAATCGGGGTTGTCAATTCACTAGAAGAGCTACAAAATGTGGGTTTTGAGGTCCAAGAGGCAGAGGAAGGTTTTATAGCCGCCTTTATAAAGGAGGAGGATATAGAAAGGTCCCAGCTCTTATTAAACCACTTAAAACGTACATTAGAGGAAATTAGTAGAGAATATCCAAAAAATATAAAAATATATGAAAAGTAGGGGGTGACTCCAGATGTTAAAAATGAATTTACAGCTTCTTGCATCTAAGAAGGGAGTTGGTTCTTCTAAGAATGGTAGAGATTCGATTTCTAAAAGACTTGGTGTTAAGAGATTTGATGGTCAGACAGTAACTGCTGGTTCTATCATTGTTAGACAGAGAGGAACTAAGATTCATCCTGGAACAAATGTTGGAAAGGGTGGAGATGATACTCTATTCGCACTTGTTGATGGAAAAGTTAAGTTCGAAAGATTAGACAAGAAGAGAAAGAAAGTAAGTATATATCCAGTAGAAATCGCTGAATAATACAGATGATGGGCTATCGAATTTTCGATAGCCCATTTTTTAAAAAGGAGGTGTAAGAATGTTTATAGACAAGGCTAGAATATTTGTCAAGGCAGGTAATGGTGGTAATGGTGCAGTGTCCTTTAGGAGGGAAAAGTACGTACCAGCAGGTGGTCCAGACGGTGGCGATGGAGGCAGGGGTGCCAATATAATTATGGTTGCTGATACAGGACTTAGGACCTTGATGGATTTTAAGTATAAGAAGAAGTATTCTGCCCAACACGGTGAAGACGGATCCAAGAAGAAGCGTGCAGGAAAAAACGGTGAAGACCTAATTTTGAGTGTACCAGAAGGAACTGTCATCAGGGATGAAAAGACAGGCCTAATTATAGCTGACCTAAAGAAGGCTGGAGACCAGGCTGTAGTAGCCAGGGGTGGCTATGGTGGTAAGGGTAACCAGCACTTTGCAAATGCGGTTAGACAGGCTCCTGCCTTCGCTAAATCAGGTACAGACGGCCAGGAAAGATGGATTACACTCGAGTTAAAGATGATAGCTGATGTAGGTTTATTGGGCTTTCCAAATGTAGGTAAGTCTACCTTCCTTTCAGTGGTTACATCTGCCAAGCCAAAGATAGCAAACTACCACTTTACTACCCTTACTCCTAACCTGGGTGTTGTGCAGACACGCCATGGAGAGTCATTTGTAATTGCTGATATACCTGGAATAATAGAAGGGGCTGCTGACGGAGTAGGACTAGGGCATGACTTCTTAAGACACGTAGAAAGAACTAAGGTATTGGTTCATATAGTTGATATTTCAGGCATAGAGGGCAGGGATCCTATCGACGACTTTGAAAAGATAAATAAAGAGCTAAGACTATATAATGAAAGACTATCTACAAGGCCTCAGCTTGTAGTTGCCAACAAGTCTGATTTATTATTTGATGAATCTATCTATGAAAACTTCAAGAAAACTATGGAAGAAAAGGGATATGAGGTATTCAAGATGTCAGCTGCAACTAGGGATGGTGTAGATCAGTTAATAGACAGGGTAAGCCAGCTACTTAATGAGGTTGAAGAGGTTGAACTAGTTAGTCAGGAAGAAATGTACAGGCCAGAGCTTGATGTAGATGATGAAGCAGGTCTAAAGATAGAGGTAGATGAAGATGGAATCTATGTAGTTACAGGTAAGGAATTGAGACGTATCATGTACTCAGTAAACTTTGATGATATGGAATCACTACAGTTCTTCCAAGCCCAGATGGAAGCCAAGGGAGTATTTGATATGCTAAGAGAAGCGGGCATAGAGGATGGAGATACCGTCAAGATATACGAGTTAGAGTTTGAATTCTATAACTAGGATGTTTTATGGTGAGTCTGGCATAGACCAGGCTTGAATTTAAAAAGGAGGAAGCTAAATGTTAAATGGCAAGAAGAGGGCCTACCTAAGGTCACTAGCCAATACGACTAAGCCTACTAGCCAGATAGGTAAGGAAGGCATCACACAGGACTTTCTAGACCAGCTAGAGGACCAGCTAAGAGCTAGAGAGCTAGTGAAGGTAACGATACTGGATAATGCTGGTATAGAGGCCAAGGAAGCAGCGAATGCTATATGCACAGAAATAAGAGCTGAGTTTGTTCAGGCTATAGGTAGTAAGTTTACTATATATAAAAAGAACAACGAAAATCCTAAAATATTTTTCCCGGGACATGAACAGGCCAAGCCAAAGGACAAGAGGGAATCAAGTAGTAAGAGGATTACTAAGAAGCAGGCCACTATCAGATCAATAAAGAAAAAATAGACATAACTAGTCTAGGGTGGTCTTAACTATTGAAAATAAAACAGATAAAGTTTTAATATCTAGATATTAAATTTATAACTTTGTTAATTTTTTATAAAAATTCAAATTTAATATTGAAATTTTCGTCCTATAGTAGTATTATCCTAACTGTAGGACTTTTTTTTAGTTCCTATAAAATAGGGAGGGTGTTTGTATAATTCTCCAGGAGAAAAGAGGTAATAAGATGGAAAGAGTAACATTAGAAGATGTAAAAGAAGCTAGAGGCATAATTGAAGACGTGGTTTTGAAGACTGACCTACTTGAAAACGTTAGGTTATCTGAAAAAACAGGTGCACAGGTATTCTACAAGTGTGAAAACCTACAGAGAACAGGTTCATTTAAAATAAGGGGTGCCTGCAATAAGATAGCCCACCTTACTGATGAAGAAAAGGCTTGCGGAGTTATAGCATCAAGTGCTGGTAACCATGCCCAGGGTGTAGCCCTAGGAGCAAAAAATGCTGGTATTAAGGCTACTATATGTATGCCTGCCAATGCACCTGTATCAAAGGTTGCTGCAACTAAGAGCTATGGTGCAGAGGTTATTCTAAACGGAACAGTATATGATGACGCCTATGCCAAGGCTATAGAAATACAGGCCCAGACAGGAGCTACATTCCTACATCCTTTTGACGACAAGTATGTAATTGCTGGTCAGGGAACTATAGGCCTAGAAATATATGAACAGCTAAATGGTAATGTTGATACTGTTATAGTACCAATCGGTGGTGGCGGAATCATTGCTGGTATAGCAACTGCTCTAAAGGAAATGAACCCAGCTATAAAGGTTATAGGTGTGCAGACTTGCAATATACCTTCAATGAAGAAGTCATATGAAAATGGTAAGATAACATCTGCCTTCAATGATATAACTATTGCTGATGGTATAGCAGTTAAGACTCCAGGTAGCTTGACATTTGATATTATATCTAAGCTTGTTGATGATGTAATAACAGTGACAGAAGAGGAAATAGCAGAAGCAATCCTATTTATGATGGAAAATCAGAAGCTAGTAAGTGAGGGAGCCGGTGCAGTCAGTACAGCAGCCCTACTATCTGAAAAGTACAAGCCGGCTGCTGGTGAAAGAGTAGTATGTGTAGTATCAGGTGGTAATGTGGATATCAACACGCTTTACAGGATTATGAGCGTTGCCCTTAAGAGACAGGGTAGAAGGATAAGTATAGTTGCAGAGCTATCAGACGTGCCAGGTGCTCTAGCTACACTTGTATCAATAATAGCTAAAAATGGTGGTAATGTCCTTACAATTAACCAGGACAAGCTAGCTACTGGTAAGTATATAAAGAAGCAGACTGTTGAGGTAACTATAGAAACTGTAGACTTTGACCAGATAAATGCTATGAAGTCTGCCTTTGTTGAAAATGGTATAAAGGTAGAATTCTTATAGGATTTGGATTTAGGATAATATTGGTAAAATACTAAGACTATGGTAAAATTAACTATAGGGTGATACTTGCTATCACGATTATGGTTTATAAAAGACAATAGGTTTTAAGAAATTTAGGAGGAAAAAATGGGAGAAGTAATATTTACTGATAAGGCTCCAGCTGCAGTTGGACCATATTCACAGGCTATAAAGGTAGGAAATGTAGTATATTGTTCAGGTCAGGTACCTCTAGTACCAGAAACTGGACTACTAATTGAAGGGGATATAAAGGCTCAGGCAGGACAGGCCCTAAAGAATGTAAAGGCTGTTCTAGATGAAATTGGAGCTGATGTAACTAATGTAGTAAAGACTACAGTATTTATCCTAGACATGGAAGATTTTGGACCTGTAAATGAAGTATATGCTGACTTCTTTGGTGACCACAAGCCTGCTAGGTCTTGTGTAGCAGTTGCTGAATTACCAAAGGGTGCAAGAGTAGAAGTGGAAGTACTAGTAGTACTATAATTAAATTAGATTCCTTGTACTAATATTATATGAAGAGGGTCTGTAGCTACAGAAGTAGGTATGGACCTTCTTTTATATATATAATTTTATGTGAATAAATTTGGAATAACTTCGCTTTAAAAATATTAACACTAATCTATTTAAAATATATTCTAAATAAATAAAAATAAATTCAACTTAATTAAATATAAGTAAATGATTAAGGATAAAGTTTTCTGGGAATAAAATATAGAAATAACTAAAAAACAATAAATGCTTAGTTATTAAATTATTTCAATAGACATAAGAGTAATAGTTAAATCGATAGAGTTTTTAGGAGGGGAAATCATGAGTTATTTTGATATTTTTAAAAAGAGAATTGAGGAAAAAAAAGAAAAGGGCTTGAAAAAGCATAGCTTTGGAACGAGAAAGCTAGCTGTTGGACTAGTATCTTGTATTCTAGGCTTCAATCTAGTTTTTAGTCCATTTGTGGCAAATGCTGAAACTGACCCAGAATTTTTTGGTGATGATGATATCGATAAGGTAGCAATTGTAAATAAGAAACAGACTATAGTAGAGGCATCTCAAATTGTGGAAATTGAGGTTGTACCAACCTATTATGGAGAATGGATAAAGGTTGATGATAGGGAACTAAACCTTATGGGTCTTAGCTTCAATAAGGTGAATGGTAAGTACCTTATCACTGGTAAATATAACCTAAGAGAGGCCTGGGGTCAGGACGAAGAGCAAAAGAGGATTGTGGAGACAATCAATGTCATACGTCAGGACGGAAGTGTTGAAACTAGGAAGCTAGTATTTATAGTGCAGAGAGATACAGACAGGGATGGTATACCTGACTTAACAGATCTAGATGATGATAATGATGGTTATACAGATGTAGAAGAAAGGGCAAAGGGCTCAAATCCAAAAGATGCAAGCTCTGTACCACCAATAGTGATAAGCCCTATAGATGATAAGACTGTAATAGAAGGAAAGCCAATAGCTGAAATACCTGTAACAACTGATAATCCAAATGCAACTCTTAAAGTAAAGGACCTGCCTAGTGGTTTAACATATGACCCAACTACTAAGAAGATAGGTGGTAGCCCACAGCTTAATGACTGGGATACTAATGAAGAGACTAGGGACTTTACAGTAACTGTAGAAGCAAAGGATCCTTCAGGCAATACAACAACAAAGACCTTTAAGATAACAGTTCAGAGGGATACTGACAGGGATGGTAAACCTGATGTGACAGATCCAGATGATGATAATGACGGTTATACAGATGTAGAAGAAAAGGCAAAGGGGTCAGATCCTAAAAAGGTCAGCTCAATACCCGCTACGATTGTAAATCCAATAGTTGACCAGACTGTGATAGAAGGAAAGCCGATAGCCGAAGTCACGATTACAACAAACAATCCAAATGCTAATGTAGGAGTAAAAAACCTTCCAAAGGGTGTAGAATACAAGAATGGAAAGGTTACTGGAAGTCCTAAAATAGACGACTGGGGTAAGAATGAAGAGACAAGAGAATTTATAGTTACCGTAGAGGCTAAGGACCAAACAGGTACTATAACTACAAAGACTTTTAAAATAACAGTTCAGAGGGATACAGACAAGGATGGTCTACCTGATGTGATAGACCCAGATGATGATAATGATGGATTTACAGATGTAGAGGAAAAGGCAAAGGGAACAGACCCAAAGAGCCAAAATTCTAAGCCTGATACAGGAAAGAAAATTGATACTGCTAGAATAGCAGGTAGGGACAGAATAGACACAGCAATAGATATCTCAAAGAAATTCTTTAAAAAGTCAAAGGCTGTAATCGTAGTCAGACATGACCTATTCCCAGACTCAATGACAGCATCAGTATTGGCTAAGCTAAAGGATGCACCAATCCTACTTAACCCAACTGACAAGTTAGACTCAAGAGTTGGAGATGAAATAAAGAGACTAGGTGCTGAGGAAGTAATCATTGTCGGTGGGCAAAACTCTGTATCTGAAAATGTAAGAGAAGAACTGAAGGCATATGATGCCGACAAGAATGTTGAAAGAATAGCAGGAGCTGATAGGTATGGAACTTCTGAAATGGTAGCTAAGAGAGTAGTTGGAATTACTGGTAAGAAGAACACAGGAGTAGTAGCTTCAGGCCAGGTATTCCCAGATGCCTTATCAGTAGGAACTTTCGCTTCAAGAGAGGGCTATCCAATACTTCTAGTTAAGAAGGATTCAGTACCAAGTCAGATTCAAAATGCTATAAGAGACCTTGATATCAACAAGACTTATATAGCAGGTGGAACTAACACTATATCTAAGTCAACAGAAGCCAACCTTCCGAGAGTTCTTGAAAGAATGGCCGGAAACACTAGGTATGAAACTTCAGTAGCTATAGCTAAGTCTAAGTTTGGAGCAAGCAAGGAAGCCTATATAGCTTCAGGTGAGGAGTTTGCAGATGCCCTTGTCATATCACCAGTATCTGGTAAGTATAACAGGCCAACCCTACTAGTTTCAACTAAGGAAGCCAACAATGGTTCTGTAAGATCCTATGTAAAGGATTCAAAAATATCTAAGCTAACTGCTATAGGTGGACAGAGATATGTTCCATCAAGTATTATTAGTGATTTAATAAAATAAATTCTTTGTAAAAAAAGTAAAAATAGGATCTCATACGTTTTCCTATTTTAATAAGTAAGGCAAAAAATATAAAAATAGCATGAAAAAGGTAAAAATTCCGTTTTCGTGCTATTTTTTTAATGTTAAAATAGGCGATAGATTAAAAATAAAAGTTTACACATAAAGGAGAAGGGTATATAACTTCAGGTAAGGTAAAGTATTATTAATATTATATTTAAAATATGATAGAAATATTGAAATACCACTTGAGCTAAGAATTTAGCTGCGACAAAGATTTGTAAAAGAACGAGTATAATATGCCCTTCTTATAGTTAGGGTATAGGAATTATGTAATCTAAAAAGGGGGTTATAAATTTGAAATTAATGAAGTCAAAGAATAAAAGAAATGCACTTAGGTCATTGGTAATGTCAACTGTCCTTGTAACAAGTGTGGCAGTAAGTACGGTACCTGTAAGTGCAGCAAACGCTGAATTGCCAATAGCCCAGTATGTAAGTACTAGTGGCGATGCCCAGTGTGGTACAAGCCCAGAGACAGCTACCTATACGGGTAAGGTAACTTTAAAGGTGCCTCTAACTAAGATTATGGAGGCCAATGAAGCTAACATGAATACTGCAGCTTCAGCTGGTGCCTATCCATGGAATAAGGAAAAAACTGGTATAGCATATATAACTTATGATGTTACATTCCCAGAAGAGGTTCAGTTTGGAAATATAAGTGCAACAGAAACTTCAAGTTTTATAAACAAGGTAGAAGCTACTACAAGGAATAACAAGCAGGTTAGCCTTAAGATGACATTCAATGATGTCAACTGGAAGGGTATATATGACCTTTATCTTGCAGACAAGCTTGATCCAAGCGCTCATACAGTAGATGTTGAAATACCTTATACAATAACTGCTAATAGCTTAGCAGAGGCTACAAAATATGAAAATGAACTTATAACTGGTACAGGAGACTTCACCTTCTATACAGGACGTTCTTTTTTCAGTGTAAAGACAACTTATAATGCTGATACACTAAGTAAGCCATTCGTTAGTGGTCTAAGTGATTGCTTTGTACCAGCAGCACAGCCGACAGCACAGCCAACAGCTCAGCCGACAGCACAGCCGACAGCACAGCCAGCAGCTCAGCCAACGGTTCAACCGACAGCTCAGCCAGCGGCTCAACCGGCAGCACAGCCAGCAACACCTGCTCAGAATGCGGGCTCATCAGCCAACCTAGAGGGAGATATACTTATAGGTAATGATACACAGCATGACAAGGTGTACGAGGCCAACAAGACGGATGTACTTGATATCACAGGTGCCTTAAATGTAAAGCCTATTAAGGATGAATTAAAGAGACTAGAAGCCCAGTATTCAGCTGCAGTTGCAGGTGGTATTAGTGTAGAAAATATAGATACAAGCTTCACAGCTAGTATTACGCTTCCAGAGGGTATGGAATATACATCATCAAATCCACAGGCTGTTTTGGAAGGGGCTAATGGTAAGTTTGAAATAGTAAGCACAAGCCTAGTAGGCAAAACTGCTACAGTAAAGCTTAGCCTAAAGGATGCTAATCAGATAACTACTTACCAGCAGTTGTCTAATGCGATCAATTCCGTTGAAGATACCCTTAAGGTAACTGTAAAGGGAGTTAAGTTCAGTGCTACATCTAGTCCAGAAACTGAATACACTATAAATGGTAGTGTAAGAGGAGACTTCTCTGGAAAGGCAACAAATATAGCAGGTGGCCAGGTTATAAACTTTAACTATACTTGGGCTGGAAAGCAGACACAGGCAGGGGCTGACTTTAGGGCTCTAAACAGTGAAAATATCCAGTTCACACTAAAGTATAAAAAGGATACAACACCTACACCATCTAATCCAGACACAGGTAGAATTGGTGGTAAGGATAGGATAGATACAGCTATTAAGATATCTAAGGACAACTACGATAAGGCGAAGACTGTAATCGTGGTTAGACATGACCTATTCCCAGACTCAATGACAGC
>NZ_CDRRTB010000069.1:0-7114 GCF_977045075.1 Peptostreptococcus sp.
ATTCCTCCTTCAATAAACTCTTATTTTAAATTTCATTTAATATACAAACTACTCCTAGCCTATATTATACAATAAACTAATCCATATGCCAACACTATTTAACAAGTGATAAAATTAGCTATTTTCAATAGCTTTACTTTAAATATAAGCCTAGGAGATTTCCTCTTAGAAGGCTTGATTTTTGCCGCTTATAACTATAATTTTTACCCTTTATCTTGTTAATTTGATTTATGAATTGTATAATTATTATAGTAGATGTTTTTTTACATATCTACAGATTAAGATTAAATATTTATACATTATTCAAGGGAGAATCTACTATGATTAAAGGATTGAAAAAATCGCTTATTTTATCTTGTGCCTTAGCCTTTTTGCTACCATCTGTTGCTAGTGCTGATATGTATGTAACTAGATTTGCTGGAGCCGATAGGTATGAAACGGCCATAGAAGTTCAAGAAAATTATTTTGGCAAGTCATACGCCAGTCAGGCTGTACTAGCACCTGGTAATGATTTTAGGACTGCTCTTTATGGGTCATATATGGCAACAGCCTTAAAGGCACCCTTCTATATTGTACCTAAGTCTGGTATATCCAAGTCTATCTTAAATAGGTTAAAAATCAATGATGTTGATCGTGTCTATATAATGGGTGACTACAAGCTTTTAAATAATTCACTTGAAAAGACTTTAAAGACAAATGGATTTAAATATAGTAGGTTTTATGATAGGTATAAGGGTAAAGATTTTCTTTCAATCGCTAATGACATGGACCTAACTCTATTTAGTATATTATTTCCAGATATACATTTTAGGGGCGATCTCAGTAATGGCATACTTGTAAATGACCAAAAATTCCCAGACCTATTATCCTCTATACCATTTGTAGCCAAACTAATGAGGGAACAAGGAACTTGTTTTGTAGGATCATATAAACTTAATATGAATGATAATCTTGAAGGTTGGAGGTTTATTATAGGTGGTAATGACTCTATTCCAAAAAGAGTTAAAACTTACCCAGAAGACCTTGACGGATTAAATACTCATGATAAAGACTACTTTGGTAAAAGCTCAGACCTATACACTGGTAGGATTTCCGGTTCAGACAGGTATAAAACAGCCGTAGAAATTGCCAAGGCCTACAAGACAGTCCTTAAGCCATATATTAGTACTGCTGTTATAGTAGATTCTACTAACTATCCTGATGCCCTTGCCTCTGGTACTGTTGCTAATTTTAGTAATGGAGTTATCCTCCTTACAAGACCAGACAAGCTAAATGAGGATACTAAGGCATTTATCCAGGCTAATGACATAAAGAATATAATTATAGTTGGTGGTGAAAAATCAGTATCCAAGAAGGTTGAAAATGAGTTAAAAGGCTTATAAGCCCTCTAGCTAAAAATCGAGTAGGGAGGATTTTCTCCTCCCTCAAGCGTATGTAATTTTTTCTGTAAATTAGCCTTCTATGGCTAATCTGCCGATTAGGCAGTTAAAAAAAAATAAATATTTGATTATTGGGAAGGCTGGTGAAAATCCAACTTCCCTTTAATTTATAATATTACTTAATTTTTTGCATGTCAATAAAGACTGCTATAAAGTCAGTTTTAAATCTCTTAGTTGTCAATATTCAACTTATTATTACAATTTACGAAAAAAATGTTATAATTTACTAAATAGATTTTTTTGTATTTAAGAGGTTATTTTGTATTTAGGAGGTTATTATGTTAAGAAATTTTATTCAGATTCAGCTAGAAGACATAAAGTGGGTCCAACCCAAACATATATAGAAAAAGGATTGAGATAACGGATATGAGAAGCAGAAGAGTTTTATTTCATTTTTTCATAACTATAGTTTTTATAATATTTCTTTTCTATAGTGTTAATCAAAAAAAAGTAGAGATGACAATATATAATATAATTGTATATGCGATTATTTCTTTAGGAAGTTATATAAGATATAAAAAAGAATGTAATTGTAAAAGTAAAAAATAAAGATTTGAATCGAGTAGGGGGGACTTTCTTCTCCCTCTCTCACCAACGCTAAATATTATACAACCACAACTAATGAGTCCTAGCTTTGCGAGAATTTCTTTTATTATCCTGCGAAGTCCCGCTGTTTTGGCTACCGCCTGATAATGGTCTGCGAGTCTTACGGATTGTCTCGCCATCACCTCACGGTGATAACCTTGCAAGTTGCTATGAGGTTCGTCGGCAACTACGCCCTACGTGGACTTTCACCACAGACTGACGGCATGCCCGTCATACTATCAATAGGGTTGACGCAAATCAACCCTATTTTTTTATATCTATTTCTCTTATTATAAGGCCTTCAATTGACCTAAAAAAATCTATTTCTGTCTTGTCATGGGTAACAATAATTCCAGTTTTTCCAACTAGACTTTGACCAACCTGGCCCATAACCAACCTTTTATTTTCTTCGTCTAAACCCTTGAAGGGTTCATCCATAATCATTAAATTATGGGGAAATAGGATAGCCCTTAAAATAGCCAACCGTCTCTTCATACCACCACTTAGTTCAGCCACTCTCTTGTGACCATATGCTCCCAATCCAAATACATCTAAAAGTCCACCTAAATCTTGGTCCTTGTCTTCCTGACCATCTAGGACCATCCTCAAGTTTTTATATAGACTTAGTTTGTCACAAAGACAGTCATCCTGGAATACAACAGATACCTCTTTGTCATCCATACCACTTATCATACCCGACTGGTAGCCCTCTAGTCCCATCAAAATTCTAATAATAGACGTCTTACCTATGCCCGATTCACCCCTGATAAAGGTTATAGTCCCCTCTTGAAAATTTGCTGTAAAGTCTTTAAGGACTTGCTTGTCTCCATAGGTCTTATTTATTTTTTCCATCAAAATATCCATAATTTCACCTACCCTAATTATATAGACAGCCTGTCTACCAGCCTATCCATTAAGGCCACAAATACCTTCCTAAAGGCCACACTCAAAACTATAATTACCAGGGTCCAGGCAAATAGGTCACCCGTACTAAGATATATCTTTGACTGGTAAAGATTCTCTCCAATAGTCATATGGGGCATACCAATTACTTCGGCAGCAATACCAGACTTCCAGCATAGACCCAGAGATACATGGGTTGCAGATTTTAGGTGGGGATATACCTCGGATAGGTAAATATACCTGATTATCTTTGACCTTTTCATCTTGAATACCTTGGCTAGGTCCCCAAATGATGCATCAATGCTATCTATACCCGTCAAAACGTTGGTATATATAATGGGCAGAACCATCAAAAAGGATATCAAGACTGACAGGTTTCGTGATGACACCCATATTAAACATAGTATAATAAATGAAACTACCGGTATTGCTTGTATTGTAGCCATTAAGGGCTGGATTAAGACCCTAAATGTCCTTGACCCTGACCCCAGTAGGGCCATGCCTATCCCCAGTACAAAGGCAAGTAAAAAGCCAAGGCTTATCTTATAAAACGAATACCACACCGTCTTCCAAAAGTCTACTTCCAAGGAAAGTTGACCCAACCTGGCTAAAGCAGAAACAGGAGATACTAAAAGTATCTCCTGGCCCATCAAAGAACTGACTAATTGCCAAATTGACAACCAAAAGACTATAGCCAGTATATATAATTTACTATTTCTTTTGTACATAGTAGAAATCGTCAGCAGGCATTTTGCCTCCTATAGACTTAGGATTTGCCTCAAATAGGACCTGTAAATACCCACTCAGCTTGTCCTTCATATCAGACCCGTCTATATAGGTAATATTACACTGTGGTATAGCCTTCTTGGCAACTGCTGCAGGAACTATATTATTTTCTTCTATTAGCTTGGCTGCATCATCAACATTAGTGTTTGTATAGTCTATTGATGCCTTGTAATCAGCCATAAACTTTTTAATCTTTTCAGGATACTTAGCTGCAAAGTCCTTGTTTACAACTACTACACCCGTAATCATTGTGCTCTTAGCATTCTTGCTTGCCTTGTCCCATTCTTTAGTCAGGTCTAGGGCTGGTCTCAAGCCCTTATTTTTAAGACTTGCAACTGTAGCAAATGGTTGCGGCAAAACTGCTAGGCTAGACTTGTCATTCAATAGGGCTGCTAGGGCCTCTGTATGTTCAGACTTGTACTCAATCCTTAGGTCGGTATCAGGATTTAGGCCGTTTGCCTTAAGTATATAGTTAAAGGCATATTCTGGCACAGCTCCCTTACCACTTGAATAAATTGTCCTTCCCTTAAGATCACCAACAGACTTTACAGTGTCTCCATTTTCCATAAGGTATAGGATTCCTAGGGTATTTATAGCTAAGACCTGAACCTTACCCTGACTCTTGTTGTAAAGGATAGACGCAAGGTTTGATGGTAGGGCTACTATATCAAACTGACCCTTCAAAAACTTTGGTGCTATCTCATCAGGAGAACTCCCTATTGTAAATTCATAGTTCTTCTCCTTTGCATCCTTCTGGTCTGCCATCATCTTCACCATACCCATACTAGTAGGTCCCTTTAGGGCTGCAACCTTTGCAGTAACAGCAGGTTCACTGGATACTTCTTCCTTCTGACCACAAGCAGTCAAACCAGTTGCAACTAGTAGGGCTGCTAAAAATACCGCTAATTTCTTTTTCATATACGCTCTCCTTTATTAAAAACCATTAAATATTATTAATAACTTCCTAATTGAAATAATATCACAACTAGCTATTGTTTTCAATATATTTCCAACCTAATATTATACTCTATCCAAAACAACTCTATGATTCGCATTAGTTTTGCTAACTAAATTACTTGAGTAAAAATTCTTTGACTATAGCATTAAAATCACTTGGATTTTCCTTGGCAACAAAGTGATCACCCTTTACAAAGGCCAGGCTTGCATTTTTAATCTGGCTAGCAATAAGTTCAGTATGGTCCTTCTTAACCAAGTCCTCTGTACCAGCAATCACAAGTGTCTCAGCCCCTATTGCCTCTAACTCTTGTCTTGTTATATTTGGGTCATTTACCATAAGACCAAGTAGCTCCATTTTTATCCTTGCTTTTTCACTATTATCTGCATCCATTTTTGCTGACTCATAGGCATTTTCTATCTTATTCTGAATCTCTTCCTCTATGCCCTTGGTATCAAGGTTCCCACCGTTTAATACTAGCTTCAAGACCCTATCTGGGTACTTGGCAGCAAAGCACATGGCAATATTAGCCCCGTCAGAAAAGCCTAGTAAATTGGCCTTTTGAATATCCATCCTGTCAAAAAAGCCCAATAAGTCATCGGCAAACTGTCTGATTGTAAAGGCTGAATCTCCCCTAGGAGTCTGACCATGACCTCTTGTATCTAGGGCTATCACCCTATAGTTTGAAGAAAATTCATCTATCTGGTTTACAAAATAGGTGGAGTCTTCCCCATTTCCATGAAGAAGAATTAGTGGCTCTCCTTGGCCCTTTTCAATATAAAAATGCTTTATATCCATAATATCACCTGATTCCCCCAGGCTAAACTCTTTCACCGTACCTAAGGGCCCTTCTCATTTCTTGGATTTTCCTATCCATTTCCTCTAGCTCTGACAACTTCTCTTTTTCCTCTGGGCTAGTTTCTATTATCTTGAAGATACCACCATTCTGGATAACTATTCTCCTATCTGCCAATAGGGCAAGTGTAGGGTCATGAGTTGCCATCAAGACTATCTTATCAGATGATACCAATAATTCCAAGGCCTTTTTCCTATCTATACCGGCATTTTCTATCTCATCTATCAAGACTATAGGTGATGATGATAGGATGGCCGTATCAGCTATCATCAAGGCCCTAGACTGGCCACCACTCAAGGCAGTTATCTGTGTATCCATCTTAAACTGCTCTCCAGCCAGCTTGTTAGCCTCTTCTATTATCTTGTCAACCGTCTGGTCGATGTCCTCTACCATCCTAGACCTTGCATGTAGCTCTAGGAAGTCTCTAACAGACAGGTCCATTACAAAGTTCATATTCTGTGATAGCTGGGCTACCAGCTTGTTGTTTGAAGAAAATCTCCACTTCTTGTCTGGGTATTCCCCATTTATCATTATTGTTCTCTTAGTAGGTGTATCACACTGGGCAGTCCACTCAATGTCTGCCAGAAGTCTTGACTTACCAGATCCAGTTGGCCCTACTATGGCTATCATCTCTGACTTTTTGATATCAAGCCTGTCAAAGCCTTCCTTGTTACCAGACTTGTCCTGACCTGGTATGATTGTCAATACATCAACCGTATTTGAATCCTCTATACCCAAGAAGTCCTTCATCTGCTTGATATACTCCACTAGGTCTATAGTCATCTTGTTAAGATCTAGGGCCATATCCTCCACTTCCTCTAGGGAAAAGTGGTCTAAAAATTCTACAAAGGTCTTGTCCTCAAAGCCTACAACATCTAGCTTATTTTCTTCAAAATAGGACTCTACAAAAGGATACTTTTCTAGAAGGTCCGCAATTTTTAACTTTTCTATTTCATTCATTTCTCTTCCTCCATCCCTTTACTTGTCCTCTAGGTCCATTTTTCTAACATTACCCATCTGGTACTGCTCACCTATCCTAGTTTCACCTAGACAGTAGGAGCATAAGGCTGATGGCATCGGGAATCTCAGCTTCATACCCTTTACTGTAGATATTTCCTTCTTCTCATCCATCAATAGGGTACTTAGCTCGTAAGTTCCCTGGCCAGTAAGACCATTTACATGCATAGTTATGGCCGTTGGGTTTACTGAATTTACCTTTGATGCAAAAACCTCCCTCTCTGCCTGGGATACTATATCGCCCTTTGTTATTATTACTATGTCTGCAGCCTTTAGCATAGGCCCTATCTTCTTTGGTGTATTTATACCTGAAAGGTTGTCTATAACACAGACCCCCTTTATCTCTTTGATATAAGGAGAACACCTGTTACAAAGACCTGCTGATTCTGTTATAAGTAGGTCTAAGTCATTGTCTGTACCCCACTTTACTACCTCTTCAATATTCGATACGAAGAAGTGGTCTGGACAAAGGGCCCCTGATAGCCCCTTTCTAACAGGGACTCCAGCCCTTTCATATAGGACGTCATCGTCCGTATATAGGCAGTCAAATTTAACCACCCCTACCTTGATACC
>NZ_CDRRTB010000069.1:7214-9506 GCF_977045075.1 Peptostreptococcus sp.
TTCAGACATAAAGAAGTCTATAATTGGCTGAGTCTTTTCCTTCTTGTCCTTCTTGGCTATCATAAATATTGGACTTATTACTGCCCCATCCTCAGGCCAAACTGCCACCTGGTTGTTGCCCTGAATCATCTGTGTGAAGAAGTATGGTATTATACTTACTGCTGGGTTTTCTGACTTACCCTTAGACTTAGCCTTTACCATCTGGGCTGGGTGTAGGCTCTTCTTGTAGGACCTAGCCAGCCTAGTAATACCATCCATACCGTATTCCTTGTATAGGTTGACTACTAGGGCATTAAATAGGTCTAGGTCTCCCATTGGAACTGCTACAGAGTCTTCAAATTCTGGACTCAAGATATCATCCCACGTCTTAGGCACCTCTCTACCATTTAATTCGTCAAGGTTTACCAAAAAAACTGCTGGAACTACACCAGTTATAAGGTACTTCTTGCTTGGGTCTCTTAGGTCAATATAATCATTACAGAAGTCCTTGTTCATCTCATCAGTTGCTGCTTCAAATACATCCTTGTCTAGGTACTGGCCCATCAATTCCCTATCAAAAAATAGGTCAAAGCCTGCTGACATCAGGATATCCGGTATCTGGTCTACATCACCAGTCTTTACCTGGTCCTTAATCCAGTCAAGACCAAGGTTGGCAGACTTCAATTCATAGCCTATAGAGTAGGCATACTTGTCTCTGTTGTCCTTTAGCCACATTTCAAAGCCTTCTAAAAGTGGTATCCTGATTGGGCAAGGTAGGACACCCTCAACATTTATATCTGACTTAGATGTCTTAACCTCTTCAATTAAGTCCTTGTCTACACTTGTAGACTCACTTTCTAGATAGGAAACCAATCTTTCCTCGTAAAGGTCTACGTTCATCCTCTTTAGTTTAAGGGCCATTGATAGACTTACAGTCTTGGCCATCTTATCAAATATAGACTGGTCCATAAACTGTTCGAAGCCATTGGCTGTCAAGAAGTCTAAAGCCCTTGGATTCTTTTCCACTATATCATATATCTTGTCATTTATTGAAAAATACTTGTTCATAAAACTACCTCCTAATTTTAACTAAGCTAAATATTTTATATACTTTTTGTCTTTTATTTTTACTTACATTATACCTTACCTATACTATACACTAAAAGAAATGAAAACAACATTGCAAATGCAACCAAATTTCATTTTTTATAAAAATAGGGTACAGGCTCCTTATAGGTTAAGAGCCTGTACCCATCTTCTTAGCTAGGATAGATAGTCCTCCTATCCCACCTAGTAGTTTGCTTTTTTTGTAAAATTAATCACCCTAGATATGGAGAATGCTGCAAATGCAAGTGACAATATTGTAAATGCAGTCCTAATCTGGGCTCCGAAACCAAGACTTACTATGAAGCCTAGGAAAATTACAAGAATCATACATACAAAGAATATCAAAAATGTAAGTAAAAATCCCACGGCCTTATTCATCCTGCCATATATATCAGATACATTTTGCCAGTCTGTAACAATATTTTTGAAGTCATAAATCAGCCATAATGAAGATATAGATACTACCATAATTATAAATAGTACTAGGGCATAAACTATATCAAGGACTGGTATACCTATATATATGTAGGCACCAACTAGCATCAGCAAAGGAAGTATAGAATTTACAGCTATAGAGAATATTAGCTTGGACATAAAATATTTTTTTCTGCTAATAGGTAGACTCTTTATATAGTTGTAGTTTTCCCTGTCCAAGGACACTATTATACTTGGCAAACTAGTTGACATAGCATTAGTAAATATGGCCACCACAAGTGCTATTAAGGCTGATGCCAGACCACTATTGTCTCTCATTATACTTAAAAAGTTCCCATCTCCACCAGAATTTAAAAAGCTAGGAAGTAGGACGAATATTGGCATAATACAGGTCATAACAATTGACTGTGTAATTACAGTAGGATCATTTATCAGACCTAAATTGTACTTGAATAGGCTTACCCCTAGACTCGAGCAAGCATCATTCTTGTCCTTCTTGGCCTTAGAAGTCTTGTCGTTTTGACCGGCCACTTTTGACTCTCTAAGTAGGTCTAGACTTGCCTCCCTTTCTAGGTCCACCCCATCAGGCTGGGCTTTTACATTTTCCTTTATAGACGTCCTCTGGCCAGGCCCTTCCTGTATCCTTCTTATATACATGTAGAACCTTCCATTTACAGACCTCATTAAGACTGCGTATACACCAAATATTACAAGGGCCATAACTCCTATTAGAAGGAGGTTTCCCAGGTGTGATTTCATCAAGCCTGAGAG
>NZ_CDRRTB010000070.1:0-9437 GCF_977045075.1 Peptostreptococcus sp.
AAGTGAAACTTTATTTATCTGAATTAAAAAATATTGTTAAAATATAAATTATTATACACTATTTAACTTACATGTGTTATAATTCTATTAGGGCAGGAAAATGTTTCTTTAGCAGAGGAAAGGGATTTTCGAATCACTTTTTGTGCTTAAAATATGTTTTTCTGGAATAAATAAAATTTAGAGTATCTTAAATTTAAGGAGGCTTACAAATGGCAAATGTATTTGAAATGGCACAGGCTCAGGTTAAGAATGCTTGTGACAAGTTAGGAATGGAACCACAGGTTTATGAACTATTAAAGGAACCAAGAAGAGTTATCGAAGTTAACATCCCAGTTAAGATGGATGACGGTTCTATAAAGGTGTTCAAGGGATATAGATCTCAGCACTGTGATGCAGTTGGACCTACTAAGGGTGGTATCAGATTCCATCCAAACGTATCTCTAGAAGAAGTTAAGGCGCTTTCTATATGGATGACATTCAAGTGCTCAGTAACTGGTATTCCTTACGGTGGTGGTAAGGGTGGTATCATAGTTGACCCATCTGAACTATCTGAGGGTGAATTAGAAAGATTATCTAGAGGATACATCGATGGTATCTATAAGTTAATCGGTGAAAAGGTTGACGTTCCAGCTCCAGACGTAAATACAAACGGTAAGATAATGTCTTGGATGGTTGACGAATATAACAAGCTAGTTGGTGTTTCTTCTATCGGTGTATTAACTGGTAAGCCAGTTGAATTCGGTGGATCTCTTGGTAGAAACGAAGCTACTGGATACGGTGTTGCTGTTACAGTAAGAGAAGCTGCTAAGAAGATGGGTATGGACATAACTCATGCTAAGATAGCTGTTCAGGGATTCGGTAACGTTGGTGCTTACACAGTTAAGAACATCCAGAAGTTAGGCGGAACAGTTGTTGCTGTGGCTGAATGGGCTAAGGAAGTTGGACCATATGCTATATACAAGGAAGATGGACTAGACTTCCAGGCTATGTGGGATTACAGAGCTGAAAAGGGTAACCTAGTTGACTTCCCAGGTTCTAAGATGATATCTATGGACGAATTCTGGTCTGCACAGGTAGACGTTTTAGTTCCAGCTGCTCTTGAAAACTCTATAGACGCTGCTGTAGCTGAAAAGATCCAGGCTAAGCTTGTTTGTGAAGCTGCTAATGGTCCTACTACTCCAGAAGGTGACGAAGTTCTTAACAGAAAGGGTATCATACTTACTCCAGACATCTTAACTAATGCTGGTGGTGTTACAGTTTCTTACTTCGAATGGGTACAGAACCTATACGGATACTACTGGTCAGAAGCTGAAGTAGAAGCTAAGGAAGACGAAGCTATGGTTAAGGCTTTCGAAGCTCTATGGGCTATAAAGGAAGAATACGGAGTAACTGTGAGAGAAGCTGCTTACATGCATTCTGTAAAGAGAGTTGCTACTGCTATGAAGCTTAGAGGATGGTACTAAAATATAAATAATATTTAGTATATTGTAAATTTCTAAATACATATAAGGGCTAAAGATATAGTCGTTAAACAGTATATGAATTACAACTGAATAATCAAGAGTCACTGGTTTTACTAGTGACTCTTTTTTTATATACGGGAAGATATAATCATCGTAGTGTGGTATAATAAAACTGTGGAGGGGAAGCTATGAAGAAGATAATAAAGATATTGATAGGGTTGACAGTCTTATTTGCCTTGTTGATGCTGACAGTAACCTATTTTTTAAAGCCTAGTGACAGACTTAAAAATGATGATAGACTTTGGAATGTATCAGACAATGTTGATATAGACTCATATAATAGAAAGGTTTTGGGTAACATCAGTCTGGACAAGGGCAAGCTAGTATCTGAAATAAAAATTGATGATTATAATTTCAAGAAGCTACTTAAATATGCCTTGGCCCACAATGGGAATGCAGAAATGCAGGAGGCCAGCTACACTCTAAAGGGTAAGAAAATCCTGATAAAGTACCCTTTAAAGCTAGGTCTTTGGAATACTCAGGTAGATATAGGGGCCAGCCTGTCAAATACAAGTAAGGAGCTAGTTTTTATAGTAGAGGAAGCCAGGCTGGGCAAGATCAACCTATCAAAGAATATGATAAATAAGGTTCTAGATAGGTTAAAGGAAACTGGATATGGAAATATGAAAATAGAGGGCAATAGGATATATGTCCAGGTGAATGCGCCCAATATTAGCATAAGGAAGGCGAGTATAGACAAGGACATGATGAAGCTACAGGTACTGGTTAAGGCCCAGGGAATAATAAATATAGAGAGAGAAATAATAGAGACACTGGTTCAATAGAACCGATGTCTCTTTTTTAAGGCATATATAGTCATAGAGCCACTAATTATGTATGATATATTGACTTATTAAACAATATAATAAACTGCAATACGATAAATGATAATAAAAGTAAAAAATAGTGCTAGGATGAAAAGTTTGATAATGATATTGATTGAAGTATTAGCATGACTCACTTCTTCAAGAGATAAAAACTATCATAACTTATTGACATATACTACTGAATGTTTTATACTAGGATTTAGAAATAAAGGTTTTAAGTCTTTTTCATAAGCAATTCAACGCTTTTAATTACAGTTTGGGGAGGAGGAACTACTATGAATTTATCCATAGCACCAATGGGAGTAGCACTGAAAATTTTAAAAATTAAAATCGAAGGAGACCAGAAAAAGCTATTAGCTAATATGGGGTTTGTTGTCGATGCCAATGTTACTGTTGTAGCTGAAAATGCAGGTAACCTAATAATTAATATTAAGGATAGTAGGGTTGCAATTGGGCCAGATTTGGCTAAAAAGATAATGGTAAGTCCTGTATAAATGTAGTTAAAAGCATAATGAGCGATACGGTAGGACTGTATGGTTCATTTTTATGCTATATTGACGATATATATTATCAATATCAATGAAAAAATATAAAGGTAGGAGGAGTATTATGACAACACTAAGAGAAGCCACAGTAGGTAGTAGCTATGTAATCAAGAAGATACATGGCACAGGTCCTTTAAAGAGAAGGATTATGGATATGGGGTTATCTAAAAATACCGAAATTTATGTTAGGAAGGTAGCGCCACTTGGAGATCCAGTTCAGATCAGAGTAAGAGGATATGAACTATCATTAAGAAGAGAAGATGCAGAATGTGTCGAAGTCGAAGAAATCGAAAAATAATATTTTAAGAATGGAAAGGGGAATGAAATGAGCATAACAATTGCCTTAGCGGGAAATCCCAATTGTGGTAAATCAACTTTATTCAATGCCTTGACCGGATCTAATCAGTATGTTGGTAACTGGCCAGGTGTAACGGTTGAAAAAAAGAGTGGTGTATATAAGAAGGACAAGGAAGTTAATATAACTGACTTGCCAGGTATCTATTCTTTATCACCATATACTTTAGAGGAAGTAGTAAGTAGAGAGTACTTAATTAATGAAAAGCCAGATGTAATCGTTGATGTTATGGATGCATCTAATATAGAGAGAAATCTTTATTTGGCAACTCAGCTATCAGAATTAGGTATACCAATGGTCTTGGCCCTAAACATGATGGACGTAGTTGAAAAGAATGGTGACAAGATTGACACTGACAAGCTAAGCCAAGAGTTTGGTTATCCTGTTGTTGAAATATCTGCCCTTAGAGGTAAGAATATAGACAAGGTAGTCGAGGCTGCTAAGCAGGTTGCTGGTAGAAAGCACAAAGAAGTTAATATCTATGATGAAAAGCTTGAAAAGATCCTATCAGACATAGAGGCTAGTGCAGGATGTCTAGCAAATTCTGAATACAAGAGATGGTATGCTGTTAAGCTATTTGAAAAGGATGCAAAAGCTACAGAAAAATTGGAATTATCTTCTGTTGAAAGAAATAATATCGACGAAATTATAGCAAAGGCTGAGGAAGACTTTGATGATGATGGTGAAGGTATCATAACAGATGCACGTTATACATATATAACAGATGTAGTTGCAAGAACAGTAAGCAAGGGAAGAGCTGGTCTTACTACAAGTGATAAGATAGACAAGTATGTTACTAACAGACTTTTGGCTATACCAATCTTTGCTGCCATGATGTTCTTGATATACTATGTGGCAGTAACTGTTGTTGGTGGTCCAGTTACAGACTGGGTAAATGATGTATTCTTCGGTCAAATAATTGGTGGTAATGTAGGTAATATGCTAGAGAGTGCAGGAGTGGCACCTTGGGTAAAGAGCCTAGTTGTTGATGGTATCATAGGCGGTGTTGGTGGAGTACTTGGATTCTTGCCAATAATCACAACACTTTACCTATTTATGGCTATCCTAGAGGATATAGGCTACATGTCAAGAATAGCATTTATACTTGATAGGATCTTCCGTAAGTTTGGTCTATCTGGTAAGTCTTTCATACCTATCCTTATAGGTACAGGTTGTTCAGTACCAGGTATCATGGCTACTAGAACAATAGAAAATGACAATGATAGAAGGATGACTATAATGGTTGCAGCTTTCATGCCATGTGGTGCTAAGACAGACATAATTGCCCTATTTGCAGCCTCAATATTTGCAGGTAGCAAGGGCTGGTGGTTCGCCCCAGTTTGCTACTTCTCAGGTATATTAGCTGTAATAATCTCAGGCTTGATGTTAAAGAAGACTAAGCGCTTCGCAGGAGATCCAGCACCATTCGTAATGGAGCTACCAGAATACCATATGCCTCTTGCTTCAAATGTTCTAAGAACAGTATGGGATAGGGTTAAGGCCTTCATAGTAAAGGCCGGTACTGTAATCCTAGTTGCAACAGTAGTAATCTGGTTCTTAAAGAATATATCTACTAGCTTTGAATTTGTTGAGTTCTCTGACAATAGTCATTCACTCCTTGAAGCTATAGGTAAAACTCTAGCACCAGTCTTTAGCCCTCTAGGCTTTGGTAACTGGGCAGCTACAGTTGCAACAGTTTCAGGTCTAATAGCCAAGGAAGTAGTAGTAGGTACATTGGGTGTTGTCGCTGGTGTAGGTGAAGTTGGCGCTGATAATGCAGGAGTAATAAACTATGCAGCTACTTTATTTACAAGTGTAACTGCCCTAAGCTTCATGCTATTCAACCAGCTATGCATACCTTGTTTCGCAGCAGTTGGTGCTCTAAGGGAAGAAATGAACAGTGCTAAGTGGACTTGGTTCGCTGTAGCCTACCAGTTGTGCTTTGCATATGCAATAGCCCTAATGGTATATCAGTTTGGTAATGTACTAGTAATGGGTGCAGCTCCAACAGTATGGACAGGTGTAGCAGTAGTGATTTTAGTTGCTATGATCTATGCAATGTTTAGAAAACCTAAGTTTGATAAGGTTGAAGCTAAGAGAGCCGTACCAGAAAATAACTAGCAAGGTATTTTTTGAAAGGAAGTGTAGACATGGGAAATACTTCAATGGTGTCAACACTAATAGTATTGGCAGTAATAGCGGTAGCAGTTGGTTTTGCTATCAAGAGAATGAGGAAGAAGGGAGCTTGTGGCTGTGGTCATGAAGATGGCTGTGGAGGTTGCTGTAGTAGCTCTTGTGGTCCTAAGGACAAGGAAAACTAAATTGTCAATATAAGGGGTCTAGGACCCACTTATAAAAACGGAAAAGATAGTGCAAGGGGTTATCCTCTAGCACTATCTTTTCTATTTTTTGCACCGATTTCTATTTACTTCTAACTGATTGCATTCTATTTACTTCTAACTGATTGCATTCTATTTACTTCTAACTGATTGCATTCTATTTACTTCTAACTGATTGCATTCTATTTGCTACTAGTTGATTTCACCATTCATATAATAGTCGAATAGCTTGTCAAATATTCCTATAGGATAGGGACCAGTTTCCTCTACAGTTTTGCCGGTCTGAGGGTCCTTCTTATAGATAGTAAGAGAGTAGACACCTAATTTTTTGTAGATTGGATTTTGACCTATATTAATCATTTCTATTTGGCTGATAGGTATAAGGATGGTCTTTGTCGATAAGATACCCTTCTTTATAATCAGGTCAGTTTCTGTCAGTAACATCCTTCCACCGAATATCATATATAGGCTTGCAAGTATGGCTAGTGGCAGGCCTAGGAGGCCAGTCCAATATTTTCCTAAGGGTAGGCCAACTAAGACAGCTACAAGAACGAAAATAAGGCTAAAAAGAGGAAGATAGTACTTTATTAGGAAGGTAGGCTTTCTTATAAAGTCACCTCCTAGCTGGTCCAGGCTAAATTCTGGTATAATCCTGTCCATGAAATCTCCCACGGACTCGTCCTTCATATAAAGTGAAAGGAGCCTGCTCTCGTTCTCTTCATTACCATAGCCTATAGCATCAAGTGTTAGGTACCTATAACCCAAAATACTTCCGATAAAGGACTTTTGGTAACCAACAGAGCTTATATTTTCTATTGGTATAGTAAAGTCCCTTGCCTTAAATAGGCCATAGTTAATGTGGATATGGTCTGGGTACCTCTTAACAGTGAAGTCATAAAGTCCATCCATCTTGCTCAAGAAACCCTTGATTATACCTATATTAATTAGGGCGAAGATGGCAATGACCTTGCTAATAAGGGCCACTATAGCACCTATAAATAGGACAATATGGAATAGATTAATATCCATGAAAAAGTGGCCTATTGCCTGACTAGACCTAAACCTATAGCTAGAAAGATCTTGACTATGAACCTTATCGTCAATCTCTATATCGCCTCTATCAGTCTTACTTGCCATGACCCAGTCTTTTATTATTTGAGCATTCTTCCTAGACAGGTACATCTTGTAGTCCAAGTCATTGGCTGTGGCAGAAGAATTTATATCTATGGTCAAAACACAAAGACCTAATACACCATATACAATCCCAGTCCTGATGTTTACATTTGCTATATTGGTAAAGTTGACCTCCTTGTGGACCTTGCTAAATAGTCCCTGCCTAGTATAAAAAATTGAATGATCACCTAGGTTGATATAGGAATTTTTCCACTCAAAAAAGGTCTTTACCAGTGAAGCTACTAGTATGACTACTAGGCCTAGAAATATTAGGGAGGGTATCTTTTGGTCAAAAATATAGGCCAAAAAATCTCCCTTAATATGACCAGATAGACCAGTCCAAAGGTCCTTGGGTCTAAGGTCTCCCTCAACCAACCTTTCTAATGTTGAAAATACAATCCAGGCTATAAAGGCGATAATGACCAAGAAGGGCCTTGCTATCATTATGGGATGATTTCTAAATTTCATGTCTAAACCACCCTTTCATTAATTTTATTCTTTAAGTTATCTACTAGCAGCTCTGCCTGGTCTAGGGGAATGAAGTCTATGCTTGCAACACCACCCCCAGTAGTAATACTGATATTGGCCAGCTTAAAGAACTTGTTAATAGGTCCCATGCTGATATCTACCTGCTGCATCCTGCGTATAGGTATTACTGTGTGCTCTATAAAAAATATTCCCTTAATAATATCGATACTCTCATCATTAATCCTATACTGGTGCCTCTTGTAACCAAGGCTTGGTTCTAGGACCAGGAGGAGGATTATATAGGCTATAACCAGGCCTCCAATGCACTTATACCAGAAAAATACCGGTCTTGGTATCGGGAAGATATTGAGGATCTTCCAAACTGATATTAGGATGGCAAGAGCTATAGCGAGTCCCAACAAATTTCCTATTATCATGCTGTAGCGAGCCTTGGCTGGCAGGCTGTTATAGTCACTTCTATTTATCATAAAAACTCTCCTTATTATTTAAAATTGTTACCCCTAATTATTGGCAGGTCTAGCTTGAAGCGGGCGGCCAAAAACCTTATAAGAAATACGACTGATGTACCTGCTAGCATGGCTATACTTTCCCCGCTTATATCCCAAAGGTAGATACATACTATGGCACCTAGGATAGAAGCTGAGGCATAGATATGCTTGACGAAGATATAGGGCTTGTCACCTGCCATAATATCTCTTACTAGGCCGCCTCCTACACCTGTTACTACCCCAACCAATATTAAGAGGAAGAAACCAGGTGAATTCAAGCGATGGTAGGCTGCATTTATACCCACGACTGTAAAAAGTCCTAGGCCTATAGAGTCTGATACCAATAAAAGATTATTGTAGACTAGCTTGAAGCTATATTTAATAGGCCTATCACGGTATATATAGGCTATCAAGAAGACCAAAAGCGATGTCGCTATGGAAATCTTAGCGTAGATGGTATGCTGGACACTAGAGGGCGGTATGGCACCGATTATGACGTCCCTGATGACACCGCCACCTATAGAGGTAGTTAGACCTAATACTATGACCCCAAGTAGGTCCATTTGCTTTTTTATTGCCAGAGCCGAACCTGATACGGCAAAGGCTATAGTTCCAAGTATTTCAATTGCAAAAATTAACAAGTTATTTCCCCCTATACTTATTTAAAAAAATTTAAAAGTTTATTATATATTATAAGGCCTTGTCCTAGCTAGATATCCAAATATAAAGATACTTATTAGCTGACGCAAGGCCCTTACTTACTATATTTATAGACTAATTATTGTATGACCAGAAGACCTATTATACCAAGCCCATATATCTAAGTATAAATATCCAGAAGGTAAAGGTAACTGACGAAAATAGGGTGGTCATGACCACTATATTAGACATGAGTACATAGTCATTGTCCATAGCCTTAGACATAATATAGCCAGATACTGCTGAAGGCGCACCCAGCATTACGAGTATTGCTATCAAGGCTGATTCTCTAAATCCCATATAGATGGCTATTGGAAGGACTACAAGGGGTAGGAATACTAGCTTGATACTAGATGCCACTGCAGACGGCTTAAATTTGGCAGTGAGGTCGCTCATCTTAAAGTCTGCCCCTATTGATATAAGCATAAGGGGAACCGCCATAGACCCTATTGAGGTCAAGCTCTTGTCCAAGATAGGCGGAATACTTATTCCAAAGATACAGAAAGGGAAGCCTATCAGGATACCCCTAATAAGTGGGTTTTTAAAGATGGACTTAACTATTTCCTTGTACTGGATCCTAGTCTTGGAGCCTGCTAAAAACCTCCGAGATGATATGGTAAGAATAATTACCGAATATGCATTAAAAAGGGGTACAGCAGCGAGTATCATAAGGGGTATCATGCCTGCATCACCATATATATTTGTGACGAAGGGGATACCTAAGATGGCGGCACTGCCCCTTGCAGCGCCCTGAGCAAAGGAGCCTACCATAGTCTTATCCCTAAGAAAAATCCTCGCAAGTATATAAATAAAAAAGAACATGACCGTTGTGGATACCATACAGAAGATTATAAAGGTCATATCCATATCCTTGTGTATATCCATCTTGGCTATATCGAGGAAGAGAACGATTGGCAGGGCGTACTTAAAGGCCATCCTGTCAGAAATCCTTGTCCATTCCTCATTTATTATACCAACCCTCATAAAAAATCTTCCTAC
>NZ_CDRRTB010000071.1:0-9348 GCF_977045075.1 Peptostreptococcus sp.
AGTCAGGGAACCTGTCCCTCAACCTTTTTTCACAGGCCTCTATAGTCTTCTGCCTAGTATCCATATGGGAAGTCCCAAAGCTGATAACCAAAAGGGCCTTCCTTTTTATATTCTCCATTCTGCCTCCTATCCAAATATCAATCCTTCTTCTATTTCATCAACACTGTGTATCATCCTCTGATAGTCAATAGTCCTTCTCCTGATTATTATAACAGGTATCCCCAACTCTTCACAGGCTTCAATCTTGTCTATAAAGCCTCCTGCAAAACCACTTTCCTTGGTAATTACTACATCTATCTTGGAGTGCTTTAAAAGGGCTACGTTTATATCCTTACTAAAGGGCCCCTTTAGGGCTATTATATTGTCTGCATTTAGGCCCATAGACTCACAGCTCCTTATTACTTCACTGGTTGGAAGCACTCTGGCAACTAACTTTTTGCCCTTTAGTAGCTTGACATAGGTAGCTAGGTTCTTGCTTCCTGTAGCTATAAGCACATTTTCCCAGTTCTTATTTTTCATAACCATATCACAGGCCTCTTCTATGGTGTCGACTACATATTCCTGCTGGTATTTAATTTCGTCCAAGAGTGACTTTCTTTCAAACCTTATGTACTTGATATCTGTCTGTTCACAGGCCTCAATTGCATTTCTAGATACCTCTACCGCATATGGATGGGTAGCATCTATTACCTGCCTAATTTCCTGGTTCTTGATGTATTCGATCATTTCCTTTTTATCCATCTTGCCATTGATTATGTTTTTTGCATGCTCAAGGGCCAAGTCCTTGCCAAATTCGGTTGCTACAGATAGGACAAAGTCGCTTATACCTATTTCATTTAGCCTGTCGCATATCTTTAAGCTATCTGATGTTCCACCCAAAACCAATATCATATTCCATACCCCCTTGGAGTGATTATCTTATCTCCATCAATATATGTTTCCTTGTTGCCCACTATTATCATAGTTGACATATCACACACCTCAAAGTCCATGGTCTCCAATGTTCTTATATACTTCTCCTCATTAATCCTACCCGCATTTTTTACTATACCAACAGGTGTTGTTGCCGGCTTGTGGGCCTGCATTATTTCAAAGGCCCTCCTCAAGTGGTTTGGCCTCCCCTTACTCTTAGGATTGTATATACAGATGACAAAGTCAGCCATAGATGCCAGTTCAAGCCTTTTTTCTATAAGTGACCAGTCAGTCATCAGGTCACTTAGACTTATCTGGCAGAAATCGTGCATAAGCGGTGCTCCCAGGCTTGCTGCAGCAGATATACTCGATGTAACACCCTGGACTACTCTTATATCCTCTTTCATATCAAGCCTTGAGTTGAGCTCATATACCAGACCTGCCATGGCATAGACCCCTGAGTCTCCCCCACTTATTAGGGCAACCCTATGTCCCTGGGCTGATAGGTCTAGGGCCTTCTTACACCTATCGACCTCCTGCCTCATACCATTTTCTAATACAGTCTTGCCAGCAAGCAGGTCTCCTATAAGACCTATATATGTCTTATAGCCTATTATTATGTCACATTTTTCAATAGTTTCTAGGGCTTCCAGAGTCATATACTCCTTACTTCCAGGCCCTATACCTACAACATAAATCATACTTTTTCCTTTCCAAAAAATCGTGTCTATCTTCTCCCTAGAGCCAAGGTAATTCCCTTGTCTCTGTACATTTTCCCCAAGAGCCTTCCTCCAGCCAATATGTGACAGGCTGGTTGAGCTACAGAATAAACACCCGTAACCTTCTTTACAAACTCTGATTTATCATATATATCATGATAAGCAGCCAGGTCCTCTGGTGCAAAAAATTCACACCTTATACCGTACTTGCTAGAAAACTCATCTATGCAGATTTCATCCCTCTTAAGGTCAATAGAACCCATCCTACCGATAGACCTGACGTCAATATTGGCCTGAGAAAGGTAGCTAAGGACCTCCCCCTCAAAGACTTTTGGATCTGTATTTTTCCTACAGCCTATGCCCAGCACATTCCTTCTTGGAACCACTAGGACCAAGCCCTCTTCTTCGGCCAGCCTACAAAGGTCTAGCTTATCACTGATTACTATCTTATCATACCTAGTCTGGATCTTAACATCTATATTTTTTTCTATATTTCTATCCACAGAAGTTAGGTCCTTGACTTGATCTACTAGACTAAAGCCCCTCAGGTCATCTTCCTCAAAATACTCCCTGTAATCTGGGTCTATATAAAGTTGGATATCCGCACCCTTTAAAAGGTCCGAATTTATAAGCAGGCTCAAGTCTCTTAAATTATCCACATTTGCCCACATCTTTTTAACAAGCATATCAAAGGCACCCTTATTATTAATGTCAGTAGCCGTAGTGATTACAGGATTTGCCCCTATACTAGAGGCTATCCGTCTACATAAATCATTGGCCCCACCCATATGACCAGATAGTAGACTTATAACATTTATACCCAATTCATCCACAACTAGGACGGCTGGATCTGTGAACTTATCGACAAGGTGGCCTGCTATAGACCTGACCACTATACCACTAGCCATTATAAATACCAGGCAGTCTGATTCCTTAAAATAGGTCCCTGACTCAGCCTTAAATTCACTATATGAAATTATCTCTGCTTCAAGCCCTTTCTCGTAGTCAAGACCAATGTCAAACCAGTAATCCTTGCTAAGGGATGACTTTATTTTCTGGGCAAGCTGCCTTGACTGGTCAGTCAAATATATATACCTTATCCTCATAGCAACACCTATATCGAATCCCTGTATTCATGACTAAAGTACTTATCATATAGCTTAGAGTAACTGTACTCATTTCCCAAGAACCTACCAACAAGTATTAGGGCTGTCTTTTTAATTCCAGCCGCCTTAACCTTGTCGGCTATATCCTCTAGAGACCCTCTCACAAGCTCCTGGTCTGGCCAGGTTGCCTTATATACAACTGCAACAGGTGTGTCTATTGGGTAACCACCCTCAAGGAGCTGGTCAACTACCCTATCTATATTCTGGACAGATAGGAAGATGACCATAGAGGTCTGGTGACTAGCGAAGGACCCTAGGCTTTCTAGTTTTGGTACCGGAGTCCTTCCTTCTATTCTCGTAATAATCAGGCTTTGAGAAACCTCTGGTACCGTATACTCTATACCTAGAGCACCTGCAGCACCTAAAAATGAGCTGACTCCTGGTATAGATTCATAGTCTATATCTAATTTTTTCAATTCCTCAGCCTGTTCTCTTATTGACCCGTAAATTGAGATATCTCCAGTCTGCAGTCTGACCACTAGGAGGTCTTTTTTGGCCCCCTCCCTCATGATGTCAATAATCTCTTCAAGGTTCATACCGGCACTGTTATATAGCCTAGCCCCTGACTTACAGTAGTCTAGAAGGTCAGGATTTACCAAGGATCCTGCATATATTACTATATCTGCCTGGCTCAAGAGCCTGTATCCCTTCAGGGTAATCAGTTCCTTGTCACCAGGACCAGCACCTACAAAATATATCTTTTCCATTACTTTTCTCCACTTATAATTACAATTGGGTTTCTAGGTTTAAGGTAATGGCCCCCACCTAGACCTTCTAATACAGATACACCTATCTGAACTAGCTCAATTTTTTTAAAGCCAATATCTTCCATTATCCTATAGGCCTTAGTTGCATTTTCCAATAGGATAAAATTAGACACTAGCCTGCCCCCTTGGTCCAAAAGCTGGTAGGACCAGTTGAGTATATCGCCTAAATTTTCACCACTTCCACCTAAAAATATGGCCTGGTAGGACTTGTTTAGGCCAGATTTTTCTGGGTCTAGTGGGGCAGTTCCATCAATCAAGACCACATTTTTTAGGTCAAATTTTTCTATGTTAAGTCTAGTAAGATCAAGGGCTGCCTGGTCTTTTTCTATTGAAGTCACCCTTAAATGCCTATTATTAAGAGCTGCTTCTACTGTAACACTGCCGGTCCCCGATCCTATATCCAAGAAATTGGAGGCCCTGGTTAGGTCTAGCTTGGCCAGGGATATGGCCCTAACTTCTTCCTTGGTAATAGGTACCTTACCTACTATAAATTCGCTATTTTTCATCCTTATCTCTCCACCTTATCAATATCACTAGGCACATACCGTAGCTGTCCCTAGCCAAAATATCATCTGCACTTCCAACTGTAAGCCTCTGGTTATGGTATGACAGGTTTTCACCAACATAAAAGCTATAATCCAAACCCCTGTCCTTGACCTCCTGGGCTATTTGCCTTGGCCCTATTTTGGAATCGGTCACTAGGGCTAGCTTGTCATGCATAAATATAAAATCATAGTCTGGCTGCCTACCGTGACTACTTGTGATATAGAGGTCATTCATAGGTATTTTGAATACCGAAAAGGCATACTGGATAGAGCTTATACCTGGAACTATTAGCAGGTTTTCTTTATCTTGTATGCTATCCCTCTTACTAGGAATTCTATTCGTTTCAGTAGCCGGGTCATCCTGCCTAGACATAGTCCTATTTATATAGTCAGCTATGCCATAGATAGATGGGTCTCCCGATGCCAGGACCACTATATCCTTGTCCAAATTTTTCTCTATTTGGTCCATCATGCTGGCTAGGTCTGAGCCTAGAACAAAAGTGTCTTGCCCCTCTTTTAGACCAAGGCTAGTCCTTATAAATTCTATATTCCTAGTACCCCCTATCAAGAGTTGGGCCTTATCAATGATTTCTTCTGCCGCCCTAGTCAGGTAAAGACCTGAACCTGGGCCAACTCCAACTACATATACCATCTAACCTCCTTCTAGAAACTAGTCTAGATTTCCGACCTGGCCAAGAGAGAACCATCCATAGAAAATAGGTATACCTCTATCTCTACATTATCTTCCTGACCTAGTCTCATATATTGCTTGGCCCTTCTAGCCGCCTTGTCTGCAAGGACCTTAAAAACCTGTTTATAACCTGCATCCACGATTATATCAACCATAGCATCGGTACTCAAACAGGCATCCACCTCTTTAAGAAGCTCTAGTGGAGCCCCTAGTAGGGCTAGGTTGGCCACCATTATCTCACTCCTGGCATCAGCCAACCTACTATGGCTATTTGTGATACCAGCAGATAATTTAATCAGCTTACCTATATGGCCTCCTATGCTAACCTTACTAAATCCCAGACGCTTGGACTCCATCAGCATATAGCCTATAAAATTACTCATCTTTACAATTTCATTTACATCTATACCATAGGACTTGACCATAATGTCCCTACCTATGTTTCCTGGTACTAGGACTATGGACTCCCTGCCCTCTGCCCTCTTAATGGCCAACTCAGCAGAAAGGGCCTTCTTCCAACCCTCGTCACTCATAGGCTCAACTATACCAGTCGTACCTATAATGGATATACCACCCTCTATTCCAAGTTTGCTATTAAAGGTCTTCTTGGCAATTTCCTGGCCTTGTGGTGCAAATATGGTCACCAAAATCCTCCTGCCAGCCAGGTAGTCATATATATCAAGACCTAGCTCGTCTATAGTCTCTTGGACCTCCTTAAGGATCATACCCAGGGGGACCCTGTTGATGGCAGGCCTTCCAATACCTATATCTAGGCCCTTTTTAGTCACCCTGCCTATACCCTGACCGGATGTAATAAAAAGGTAGTCTGAATCTAGGTCTGACCTAAAATCGGGCACCTGGTCAGGCTCCACTAGGTCTAGTCTAGCAAAAATATCCATGCCATGGGTAGCATCTATATCGTCTCCCCCATCCTTTCTGATAGAGCACTGGGCCCAGTCCTGGCCCCAACTTATATTTTCAACTACCAGGTCTAGGTCTATCCCCTTTGGAGTCCCTATCCTTACCTTATTTATAGGTTTATTTTCCAAAAGCAGCCTTAAGGCAGCCTTGCTAGCACCACAGGCACAAGATCCACTTGTATATCCCCTACGGTATTTTTTTCCTTCTACGTATACAAATTCATCAATCATCTTGTCACCCTAGCTAAAATAATAGTAGAGGATGGCATTTATGATGGCTGCAGCTAGGTTACTTCCTCCCTTTCTACCCCTAGAAACTATATATTCCATATTGGTTTCCATAAGGGCCTCCTTGGAGTCTTCTGCTCCTACAAAACCAACCGGCACACCTATTATGGCACTGGCATTTAACAGGCCCACCTCATTCATTTCAATAGCCTTGTATAGGGCTGTTGGGGCATTTCCAAAAATAAATATCTTGTCCCCACTGTCCTTGGCTGCTATTTCTACGGCCGCCATAGATCTTGTAATACCCTTGGCCTTGGCTAGGTCAATAGTCTCCTGGTCTGCTATTAAGCACCTATAGCCTACACCTAGCTTATCAAGTATCCTCTTGTTTATACCACTTAGACCCATAGTCGTGTCTGTATATATGGTTGCACCATTTTTTATGGCATGGACTATGGTCTCAACTGCCCCTTCTGAGATTTTTAAAATATCTAAATAATCAAAGTCTGCTGTCGTATGGATGGCCCTCTTGATTATAAGCTCCTCTGCCTTTGATGAAAATTTGTAGTCAGGCCTAGTCTCATCTATTATAGCCTGGATAATTTCAAAACTCTTTTCTTCAATTTCACCTGGATTTTTTATATAGTCCACTAGTCTACCTCCTTCTCAAACCCCCATCGATTATATTCTTTACATACTGCCTTTTATATACTTTAGAAATCTCGGAATTTCTAATCTCATACTCTAGTCTTTCTATATCAGTTCTCTCACCTAGACCTATACCAAGAGCTGTCCCGGTATGTGATATATTTAAAAATTCATAGTCACATTCTCTAGCTAACTCAATTAGGTCTCTTAGGTGGGGAGTATTCTTTATATTCTCATTGGCCAGGGCACTGGTCTCACAGGCCTGCCTAATAGATTCCATATGATCATTTTCGATACCGTACTTTAACTTCTTAAATGCTTGGCTGGTAAGCTCCCTATTTTCACCTAGGCACCTGTAGTAGTCCTGCCTCATCCTTAGCTTGATTGTATTAATCTTAAAGCCTGGCTCCAGTATCAATACCTTCTTTACACTCAGCTTTCCAAGCTCATCTACTACCTGGCCCTTGACTGGGTCAAATATACATATATTCTCGTTGTATATTGAATCAGTTGGCTCAACCCTGGCCACAATCTTTGAAATTAGGTCTGGCTCCATATCTTGGCCCAAATAGTCTAATATAGCCATAATACTGGCCCCTATATCTGCAGTCGAACTAGCCATCCCCTTACCTGTAGGTATACTAGATCTTATAGACAGAGATAGCCTGTCCAACCAAGACCTATCTATATCAAAGTGGTCTAGTACATAGGCTATAGCCTCGAGAGACTTGCTTTTGTTTTTTATATTTCTATTTGACATACCAGTCCCTTCACTTATTACAGCCCTTGAAAAGACATCTATACAGTAGGAACTGATACATTCTGCTTTATTTGAATATCCCTGAACCAACTCGCCACAGGTGGCTGGACAGGCTCCATACCCCTTTTTCATAGGTTTTCCTTTCCAAATATACTAAGAAGAGCCTCTATCAAGGCCTCATTTGACCCCCTATCCTTAATGGCTAGCCTTATAAAGCTAGAATCCAGACCCCAAAAATCACTGGCATCCCTTATAAGTATTGAATGGTCCCTAACCAGGACATTCTTTAGGCTACCAGCTGTATGGCCACAACCCTTGTCTATTTCTACTAGGATAAAGGCAGAATCTGTCTTATAGGTCCTCATACCCTTGATTTTAGCAAGACTAGCAAGAAGGTAGTCCCTCTCATCTTTATAGGCTAGCCTGGTATCAATACCGAACCTATACTTGCTTTCTTCCTCTCTTTTTAGTACTTCTATAGTTATTTTTTCAGCCAAGAAATTAACCGTCCAAGGCTCTTTTATACTATATAGATTATCAATAAAATCTTTATTTTCACTTAAAATATATCCCATCCTAAGGCCTGGCATACCATAAAACTTGGTCATGGCCCTTAGGACAAATATATCCTTACAGTCGTAATTTAAGGCTGTATAAGCCTTATAGTCCTGACAAAACTCTATAAAGGTTTCATCCACTAGGAGCTTCACCGACCTAGACTGGCAATACTCTACCAGCCTATCCAGACTTTTTAGGCCCCCGTCTGGATTGTTGGGGTTACATACTACAATAGCCTCAAGGTTATCTATCCTATCTAGGACACCAAGATCTGGCAATTCAAAGGCCCCATCATTGACAACCATATTTATAGACCTATAATCGAGACCACATATTTGGGCTGCCCTGGCATATTCTGAAAAGGTCGGTCCTACAATAGCCAGGCTTCCTCTGACAAGCTTCATAAATAGGAATATTAGCTCTGTTGCCCCATTGCCTACACATACATTTTCAGGCCCCATACCAGCTACATGAGATCCTATAGACCTTCTTAGGTCCATATATTCTATATCTGGATAGGCCCTTATATAGTCTATATTTTCTAGTATTATTTCCTCCAGTCCATCAGGCATTGTAGGATTTATATTTGAGCTAAAGTCAATAATAGGCCCACTTATGCCATATTCTCTTTTTATCTTATCCAAGTCTGCCCCGTGTCCCAAGTAGTTCCTCCATATTTTTTTATAATTACAGGGCTAAAGCCCTTACAAGCAGGTAGGAAATGCAAAAAAATACAAGTCCTACCAGGCTAGAGACGTATAGGAGTCTATTGGCCTTGACTATATCACTTGCCTCTAGGTCCTTTTTTTCATCTCCTATGCTCGGCTTATAGACCATCTGACCAAAGTATGTATTTGTGCCACCCAGTCTTATACCAAGAGCTCCCGCTACAGCCCCCTCTGGATAGGCGCAATTTGGACTTGTGTGATTTTTCCTGTCCCTAAGCCCAATCCTAATAGAAGCCCTAAAGTCATAGGTCAAGACTAGGCTGGCTAAAGCAAAAAATATCAGGGACAGCCTGGCTGGTATGTAGTTAAATACATCATCCAGTCTAGCGGGAAAATATCCCAATTCCCTATATTTTTCATTCTTGTAGCCTAGCATTGAATCCATAGTATTTACTGCCTTGTAGGCAAAGGCCATTGGCAGGCCACCCAAAATATAGTAAAACATGGGGGCTAGACTTCCATCTACAGTATTTTCAGCTACGGTTTCAACCGTAGCCCTTATTATATCTTTTTCTTTCAGATCCTTGGTATCCCTGCCAACTATATAGGAAAGCTGCCTTCTAGCCAAATCAAGATCTCCCTTATCCAGGGCCCTATATACCTTTTTTGACTCAGTTGCCAGGCACCTTGTAGAAAGACAGGTACACATTGCCAATATAGTCATGCCCATATCCAGGTAGGTATTGAAATCAAAGATATGGGACCA
>NZ_CDRRTB010000072.1:0-9223 GCF_977045075.1 Peptostreptococcus sp.
CATAAAAACTTCTTGGATATATTTGGTATACTACCGATTTTTTCCACCACTGCATATCTTATCCTCGCTTTATTACTAATTTATCTTCTAGTAAGTGTTTTTCCTTGTAAATATCTAACTCTATTGGACTACCCTTCTTTAAAGTAATAGATATTTCAGTTTGGCTAACATCTAGGTTTATCAACCTATCTCTATAGTTAATGTTGAAGCTATAGCCATCCCAGTCATCTGGTAGGATTGGGGCAAATGATAGGCAACCATTATAGGTCCTCATACCTGCAAAGCCCTGAACTATTGACATCCATGCACCTGACATACTAGTTATATGTAGGCCGTCATCTGTATCCTTATTGTAGTTATCTAGGTCTAGCCTAGCTGTTCTTTCATACATACCAACTGCCTTTTCCTCTAAGCCAATCTCACAAGCTAGTATAGAGTGTATACAAGCTGATAGACTTGATTCATGAACAGTCATTGGTTCATAGAATAGGTAGTTATTTTTCTTTTCTTGGTCAGTGTACCTGTCACCAAAGTAGTAGATACCTTGTAGGACGTCTGCCTGCTTTATATAGCAAGACCTCAGAATTTTGTCCCAAGCCCAATTCTTGTTTAGGGGCCTATCAGCTTCAGTTAATATATCAACCGGCTGTAAGTCCTTATCAAGGAAGGTATCATGCTGTACAAATACTCCTAGTTCTTCATCGTATGGGTAGTACATATTGTCTACTATATCATTCCACTTACTTAATTCATCTTGGTCGATTTCCAATGCTTCTAACTTAGAGACTAACTTATCACCTAGTTTGTCTATCATAGCCATTGTAAACTCAAGAGTCCAAGCTGCTATAGTATTAGTATACCAGTTGTTATTTACATTATTTTCATATTCATTTGGTCCAGTTACACCATGTATCATATACTTCTTATTTCTCTGACTGTAGTGGACTCTATCAGCCCAGAACCTTGATATACCAACTAAGACATCTATACCATAGTCAACTATATAGTCATAGTCTCCAGTATAATTTGCATAGTTGTAAAGTGCATAGGCAATTGAACCATTTCTATGGATTTCTTCAAAGGTAATTTCCCACTCATTATGGCACTCTATACCGTTGAAGGTAACCATTGGGTAAAGGGCACCCTTTAGTCCCTGCATGCTTGCATTATGGTAGGCTTCAGTCAACTGGTTGTACCTGTATAGTAGTAGGTTCCTTGTAACCTCCTGTGGGGCAGTAGATAAATACATAGGTATAATATATGCCTCAGTATCCCAATAAGTTGCTCCACCGTACTTTTCTCCTGTAAAGCCCTTAGGCCCTATGTTCAACCTTAGGTCATCCCCATAGTAGGTTGAGAATAGTTGGAATATACTGTACCTAATCCCCTGCTGTAGCTTCGGCTTGTTTTTAATTACTACATCGGCTATATCCCACCTCTGTCTCCACTTTAGGGCATGTCTTTCAAATAGCTTATCATAGCCTAAATCAGCTGCAGACTTGGCAAGGTCTCCTGCTACACGAGTTAGGTCTTCCTCCTTATGGTCTCTTGTAGTAGTTACAGCCACAATTTTTTCTAGACTTGCAGTCTGACCAGGTTCTAGCCTGACTTGTGCCCTAGTTGAAACAGATTCATCGCCAATTACAGCTTCAAACCTATAGTCCTCATTCTGGTCTGAATATAGTCTTGAAACCATATAGTTACATATAGTAAACCTCTCAACACCAAAATTGTTTTCTATAGTCTTAGAAACAAGGTAGCCAGTGTTCTCATGGGCCCCCTTATCTAAAACATGCCAGAACTTTTCTTCATAGTTAGAATCCTCATTTTCAACATCAGCATCAAGATATGGAACAAATTCCACAAGTGTCTCTGCATCTAAAGCTCTTACAGAGTACTTGATAGGACAAATTTCCTTTGTGTCAATACTAACAAATCTTTCTACATCTATCTGGAAGGACTTGTCAGACCTCTTTATTTCAAAGCTCCTCTTTAGGAGTCCCTTCTCCATATCAAGTTCTCTTCTATATGAGACTATTTCTTCTACATTTAGGTCAAGCTCTTGTCCATCTATCTTTACACCTATCCCTATAAAGTTAGGTGAATTTATCATCTTACCAAAGTATTCTGGGTAACCAATTTTCCACCAGCCTACCTTAGTCTTGTCTGGAAACCAAACACCCCCAATATAAGTACCCTGTAGGGAGTCTCCTGAGTATTTTTCTTCAAAATTACCCCTCATCCCCATATACTCATTAGCAAGGGACATTATGCTCTCCGAAAATCTAAGTTCTTCCTTATTTAATTCGTTTTCTATTACTTTAAATTCATTATATTCGAATTTCATATTCCCTCCTGATACCAAGGACCAATAGTCTTCTTTAGACAAAAGCTTGTATATAGTTGACTATTAAAATCCTGGGTTCCTGAAAATTTACTTTACTGATCCGGCTGTTATACCCTTTATAATCTGCTTCTGAGCTATGAAGTAGAAGATGATTACTGGTATGATCGCTATTGTAAGACCAGCTAAGGCTAGGTGCCACTGCTTTGTATACTCACCGAAGAAGAAGAACATCTTTAGTGGTATTGTTTCTGAACCCAACTTGTTTATTACTAAAGATGGTAGTAAGTAGTCGTTCCATATCCAAATTGTGTTTAAGATAGCTACTGTTACTGTAATAGGCTTTAGGATTGGGAATATAATATACCAGAATACCTGGAACCTATTACAACCATCAATGATTGCTGCTTCATCTAGTGACCTAGATATACCGTTGATTGTACCATGATATAGGAAAATGGCCATTGATGAACCAAATCCTAGGTACAAGAACATTATACCCGGTCTATTTAGCATACCTAACTTACCGAAAAATGATACTAGTGGTATCATTACTGCCTGGAAAGGTATTAGCATAGCTGCTACGAATACAAAGAATATTATTGAACTAACCTTTGACTTAACCCTTGAAAGGGCGTATGCTGCCATTGACGAAAATACTATTATAATTATTACGCTGACAACAGTTATGATAATAGAGTTTGTAAATGTCTGTGCAAAGCTCAAATTTTCTGCTGCCTGCTTGTAGTTTTCAAAGTGTACTCCTTCTGGTAACCTAAGTGGAGATTCAAATATTTCTTTCTTAGTCTTTACAGAGTTAACAACCATCAAGTAGAATGGACTCAACCATAGTAAACTCAATATTGTTCCAAGAATTCCTAGTATTATATTTTTCTTTTTTGTACTACTCATTACATCTCCACCTCCCTCTTCTTGTTATAGTAAACCTGAGTTAATGATATTACTGCTATTATTATAAAGAATACAAGTGCCTTTGACTGGGCATAGGCCATCTTATTTTCTAAGAACGCTGTATTGTAGATGTTCATAGCGACCATCTGAGTTGAGTTATAAGGTGCTCCACCTGTTAATGACAAGTTCTGGTCATAAAGCTTAAATGAGTTCGAAAGTGTCAAAAACATACTTACTGTAAAAGCTGGTGCCACTAGAGGGAATATAATATGTCTGAATCTCTGGAAGACATTGGCCCCATCTATCTGGGCGGCTTCTACCAAGTCCTCTGGTATACCTTCAAGGTGGGCTATATAAATAATCATTATATAACCTGACATCTGCCAAGCTGTAAGTATTACTAATCCCCAGAAGCCTGTACGAGTAGTTGATAGCCAACCCTGTAGAGCCTCTGTTCCAACCGCCTGTCCAATAGCATCAAAGCCTTGGATAAATACGAACTGCCAGATAAAACCTAGAATCAAACCACCTATAAGGTTTGGCATGAAGAATACTGTTCTCATTATGTTACTACCCTTTAGCTTCTGTGTAACAAGAAGGGCTAGTCCCAAGCCTAGAGCATTTATTAAAACTATTGATACTACTGCAAACTTAGTAGTAAACCAAAGTGCATTTCTAAAACCTTCATCTCCTAGTAGCTGTATATAATTACTGATACCCGCAAACACCGGTGTGTTTATACCATCCCAGTTTGTGAATGAATAATAAACACCATATAAAAGCGGAATAACAACTACCATGATTAGTGCTATTAAAACTGGTGCCAAAAACAACCAGAAAAATAGACCATTCTTACCTAATTTTTTGTTCATAATAGCCTCCTATTGCTTTTTTAAAAACAAGGTGCTGACAAGTTGAAATCAACACGCAGCACCTCAATTTAATCATTTATTACTGTCTAGCCTGTTCCCAAGCCTTCTGTGAAGTCTTAACTATGTCATCCCAACTAGCCTGACCACTTACATATCTCTGGATTTCTGCTCCAAGAGTCTTCTGTCCCCAGCTTGATGGATATCCCATGAATACCCAGTTAATTGTATTTCCATCTTTTGCATACTTGTAGATTGTCTGAGCTAGAGGATCACTGATCTTAGATTCGTCAAATCCCTTATATGCTGGTATAAACTTGAACTGAGTTAGGACATATTCCTTACCCTTGTCTGAAGAGTACATCCAGTTTAAGAAGTCCTTAGCTGCCTTCTTAGTTGCATCATCCTTAGTATTGTTTACTGCCCAGTACATTGGAACACCAACTGGTAGCTTACCTTCAGCAACACCTTCTACTGGTATAGGAAGCATACCCATGTTCTTAGCTAGGCCAGCATCTATCTGTTCTACTGAATTAAATACCCAGTTACCCTGCTGAATCATAGCAACCTTACCGTTAGAGAACAGCTTTTCAACCTGCTGAGAGTAATCTAAGCTTGCTGTTGGCTGTACAGAGAACTTGTTCTGCATGTCAAGAATATCCTTGAACTGCTTACCATACTTGAATTCTACATTCTTAGCTGTAAATGCCTTGTTAATATCTCCGTCAAATTCTGGAGAAAGGAATACATTTGATAAGTGAAGTCCTGTTACCCAGTCTTCCTTAGCTGGTAGAGCAAATACTGCATCTAAACCTAATTCCTTCTTCTTAGAATCTAGAGTCTTAACTGCTTCTGCCAACTTAGCATAAGTAGTTAACTCTTCAGCCTTGATTCCAGCCTTTTCAAATATTGCCTTGTTATAGATGAATCCGTAACCTTCCTGGTTGAATGGTAGACCGTATACCTTACCATCGACTGTTACACCATCTAGAGTCTTTGGAAGTGCTTCCTTAGCAACTGGTACATCAGTTAAGTCTTCTAGCTTAGTCTGCCAATCCTTAACGTCCTGAGGTCCACCAATATTGAATATTGTAGGCTCATTTCCTGAAGAGAACTTAGACTTTAGTGCTGCACCATAGTCACCACCACCGCCTACAGTAGTTACATTAATCTTAACATTTGGATTTTCCTTCATATATTCCTGGGCCAACTTATTGAACTGGTCCTTGAATTCTACCTTAAACTGGAATACATCCAACTGTACCTGGTCTCCACTTGAGCTTCCACCACCAGAATTTCCACAACCTGCTAGCACTGAAGCAGACAAAACGCCTACTACGGCTAAACTTAGTAATTTTTTAAACTTCATAAAAACCTCCTAAAAAATTTAACACTTACTTTAAAAATTTTAACATTTACCTTATATGTTATACCCATTACTAGGAAAACTATCACATTTACACAAATAAATCTATTAAATTTCCTATAATCAGTATATAACCAAATTAATAATCAAGATCCTAATCTTCTATGATGTAGTCAACTATATCAGCTAGGTCAACATCCTTATTTTCAAGTATATCAATCAGCTTTCCACAGCTAAATTCACCAATCCTCATAGACCCTACATCAACATTTACAACCCTGTGCTTGTCCTTGCTAAAGCTATTTGATTCTGCGCCAAATGCCCCTATCATTATATCCTTTTCTCTACCTACACTAGATAGGTAGTCTATGGCTCCAGAAAATATTAGGGAGTCAGTAATCACTACTCCATCCATATCCTGGTTGGCCTCTAGTAGCTTCTTCATGGACATATAGCCGTTGAGTTTATTAAATTCGTTTTCCTCAACCAAATCAGAACTGAAATACAAGTCGTTTTCCCTTATAGACTGGAGATAGCCATCGTACCTGTCAATTGTAACCATAGAGTCTCTCCTACCACCTATAAAGCCTATCTTCTTACATCCATAATCAGCTAAGTAGTTTGTCAGCTTCCTACAGGCATCTGCATTATCTGTATCCACCGTATAGATATCATTATATTCCCTGCTCTTACCTATTAGGATAAATGGAAATTCTATTTTTCTAAGATAGTTTACTGTTGAATCACCAATTACTGACCTCATAAGGATTACCCCGTCTACCTTATTGGAGTTTACCAGCCTTTTCACTGCATTGGTTTCATTTTTACCATTATAGGCAATCAAGGTATCATAGCCCCTCTTACCTGCCGTCTTGGCAACTCCTCTTAGGCTTTCCTGGAAGAAAGGGTTCATAAAGAAATCATCGTCTGCTGGTAGGACAAGTCCCACATTTTTGGAAATCCTATTGGCAAGACTTCGGGCGATAGCACTAGGATGGTAGTCTAAACGTTCCATCACCTCAAATATCTTTTTCTTGGTGCTATCACTGATATCCGGATAATTTCCGATAGCTCTAGATACAGTTGCCTTTGACACACCGGCCTCATCAGCCACGGTCTGCATTGTAACTTTTCTCTGTTTTTCCACTACCGAACCTCCTTAATTCAGTCAATATTATTATAAAGTCTCTAAACCGATTTCGTACTAACTTTATTAATTACTTAACCGGTTTCGCTAACTTTATACACAATATATCATAATTAGCATTCTATTGCAATATATTTTATTAAAATTTATTGAAAATTTTCAAAATATGGATTATACTGGTCTTACAATTCACTAGCTACTATAAATTTTCTATAAAAAAACGACCAGTAATTAGTGGTAAATACTTAATTTTAGAAGGGAGAAAATGTATCTGATACATTTAAGTTAATGAATATGAAGCAATATATTTGTTTTGATGTCGGCGGTACTGGCATCGGTTATGGTATTATCGAAGAAAACGGAAATATAATAAAGAAGGGCAGCATGAATTCTGAAGCCAGGACACTTGGTGGTAAGGGCATAGTTGATAAGATGGTTGCCAAGACTAAGAGCCTTCTGCCCGACTACAAGCTAGAGGGTGTGGCCATATCTACTCATGGAATGATAGACTCAAAAAATGGTATAGTCATGCATGCGGATGACCACCTAATACCTGGCTACTCTATGATGAGGGTCAAGGATATTGTTGAAAATGAAACGGGCCTTACATGTCACCTAGAAAATGACGTCAACTGCGCCGGACTAGGAGAGCTTTGGCTGGGTGCTAATAGCGACAGGAAGCTAGTAAGTATGATTACAGTCGGAACTGGTATAGGAGCCTGCCTGATTCAGGATGGGCAGTTAATTACTGGTGAATGCATGTGTGCAGGTGAAATCGGTAAAATAATGATACCAGGTGGTAGATTTGAGGATGTTGCGTCTACATATGCTATGACATCTGGACTTGAAAAAAGGCTGGGTCTTGAAACTGATAGTCTTAACGGTAAGATGGTATTTGAAAGGATAGAGGCTGGAGACCAGGTATATATAGATGCAGTTGATAAGATGATAGATAAGTTGGCTATTGGCCTATCAACCCTTGCCTACATCTATAATCCAGGAATAATAATCCTTGGCGGAGGTATTATGGCAAGAGAGGACTACTTCAAGCCTAGATTAGAAGTTGCCTTGGCCAAGTATTTAACTCCACTTATACTAAACAATACAGAGCTTAGGTTTGCCAAGCTAAAGAACGATGCTGGTATGGTTGGAGCCCTTAGGAACTTCTTAAATAAGATGGGAGAATAAGATGATAAAAATAATGTTTGTTTGTCACGGCAATATCTGTAGGTCACCTATGGCCGAAGCCCTATTTCGTCACATGATAAGGGAAGAAGGCCTAAGTGACAGGGTCTTCATAGATTCATCTGCTACCTCCTACGAAGAAATCGGCAACCCAGTCCACCCAGGTACCAGGAACAAGCTAAAAAAGTATGGAATCTCTGTAGATAATATGTTTGCAAGCAAGCTAAAAAGGTCTGACCTAGATGAATATGACTACATATTTACCATGGACCAAAATAATATGAACAATATTAAGAGAGAATTTGGTAGCATTGACCAGTCTAAGGTTATGAAGTTTATGGACTTGACTGACCACCCAAGGGACATAGCAGACCCTTGGTATACTGGTAATTTTGACCAGACCTATGATGACATTTACGAGTCCTGCCTTTGTCTTATGAAGCTTGTAAAGAAAAGGCTTGGGGCCTAAAATCAAAGTTATTAATATAATTCCAAAGGGGAGGATATATTGAATATATCTTCCCCCTTTTATCTTGGCTCTTATAAACAATTTAGAGGTTTTCAATAAATGCTCCTCTATACACTTGCACAAATCAGTTTTTATCCACAAGTCTTTACCAAAATACTATGCCACTACCGTAGTCCCTTAGCCTTCCACTTCCAAGTGAAATAGCCTCCTTACCATGGTCTTCAATAAATGACCTAATCAATTCACCATCTGGATGACTAGCTAGGTCGCCAAAAAAGCCTACCCTTTCCTTGCCTAAATCACAGCTAGCCCCGCCTATAAATCCATAGTCCATCCCATCTAGACCTATATGACCTGGACTTATTTCCAGAACCTCCAAACCATGGCCTCTAAGGGTCTTACTTAAGCCTGGATCACCTGTAATTACAGCCTCATCCGTCACCTGACATATGGAGCAGTTTGCATAGCCCTGGTTGACTGAAATTATTTTAAGATCTCCTCTTCTCCCTATAAATTCTATCAGCCTTGGTTCTAACGAATCCAGCCTTCCTATTGCATAGCTGCCCGTATAGGCAAGGTTGAGGGCTACATCTCCAGGATATTTTTTTTCTAATTTTTTTACTCCTTGTACCAACCTGTATTTTCCACTTATATGCTCTGACAAAAGTTGCCTATAATAGTCATAGGACTCCTTAGAGCAAACAAAGGTCTGGCCGTCAAAGAATATTGATAGGTCAACATGTCCCCTTAGTCCCTCATAGAGCAGGCTCTGTTCATAGGAATCATACAGTTCAAATCCCATCGCCAACAGACTATTTCTAATTTCATTATCCATTCGAAAATCAACTATTATATTTATAATAACCACCGTCCTATCATCTAGTAAAATAGTATTTCTAAACAAGATTGAGGTCCAATAAACATAGGTCAA
>NZ_CDRRTB010000073.1:0-9183 GCF_977045075.1 Peptostreptococcus sp.
TTTTCTCCTGCCTTAGCCTGTACTACTGCATCTTCTGCATAGAAGTATACCTTACCTACAGCAGCACCTGGAGATGCTGGAAGACCCTTAGCTAACTGCTGAGCATCCTTTATAGCCTTTGCATCAAATGTTGGGTGTAGTAACTGGTCTAACTGGTTAGGCTCAATTCTCATGATAGCTTCTTCCTTGTCGATTACACCATCATTTACTAGGTCAACTACTACATTTATAGCAGCCTTAGCAGTTCTCTTACCATTTCTAGTCTGTAGTATGTATAGCTTACCATTTTCTATAGTGAATTCTATATCCTGCATATCCTTGTAATGAGCTTCAAGAGTATGAGTAATTTCTACGAACTGGTTGTACATTTCTGGCATTTCTTCCTTTAGTGTATCTATGCTCTGTGGAGTTCTGATACCAGCAACAACGTCTTCACCCTGGGCATTTATTAGGTATTCACCGAATAGTTTATTTTCACCAGTAGATGGGTTTCTTGTGAAGGCAACACCTGTACCAGATGTCATACCCATGTTACCGAATACCATTGACTGGATGTTTACAGCTGTACCAAGGTTTCCTGGTATATCATTTAGCTTTCTATATACTATAGCTCTTGGGTTGTTCCAAGATCTGAATACTGCTTCTATAGCTAGCATTAACTGCTTCTTAGGATCCTGAGGGAAGTCTTCACCGATTTCAGCCTTGTATATCTTCTTGAACTCTTCTACTATTGACTTTAGGTCTTCTGTTGTAAGGTCAAGGTCAGAACCATAGCCCTTTGCTTCCTTTACCTTGTCAAGAACGTTTTCAAACTTGTACTTAGGAACCTCCATAGCAACATCTGAGAACATCTGTATAAATCTTCTATATGAGTCATATGAGAATCTTTCGTTATTTGTAGCTGCTACTAGACCCTTTACACTTGTGTCATTAAGACCTAGGTTTAGGATTGTATCCATCATACCAGGCATTGAGAAAACAGCACCTGATCTTACAGATACAAGTAGTGGATTAGTTTCACATCCTAGTGTCTTGCCCTGTTCCTTTTCTAGTTGCTTTAACTTTTCGTCAATCTGGTCTAGAACTTCCTGAACGATCTTGTGGTCGTTGTCATAGTAGTCATTACATGCTTCTGTAGTTATAGTGAATCCCTGTGGTACAGGAAGACCTATATTAGTCATTTCTGCTAGATTGGCACCCTTACCACCTAGCAAGCCCCTCATTTCCTTGTTACCTTCGTCAAAACTGTAAACAAACTTCTTACTCATTTCTTCCTCCTAATGTTATACTTCGTAGTCTTTTAGAATGGCTACACCATTTTCTTTTAATAAATCTAAAATTATGCCGGCTGTTTCCTCTATAGCCTTGTTAGCCACATTTATCACAGGGCACTTTAAATTTTTCATAACCTTTTCTGAGTAGTCTAGCTCCTCAAGTATCCTTTCAAGCTTAGCATAGTTGGCTGTGCCAGATAGGCCCATTGACTTTAATCTTTCAACCCTTATAGTGTTTAACTTTTCAGGTGAGTTCGTTAGACCTATTATCCTCTTAGTTTCCACTTCAGCCAATTCCTTTGGAATGGGTACCTCTGGAACTAAAGGAACGTTTGCCACCTTCAGGTGCTTGTTGGCAAGATACATACTTAGCGGTGTCTTTGATGTTCTAGATATACCAACCAAGACTACATCCGCCTTTAGTAGGCCCCTAGGGTCCTTACCATCATCGTATTTAACAGCAAATTCTATGGCCTCTACCCTATTGAAGTAAGACTTGTCCATCTTTCTGATGATACCTGGTTCTCCAAGTGGCTCAACACCTGAAATTCTCTTCATCTTCCTCAATATATGACTTAATAGGTCCATATACTCTATATTTTCTCTTTCACAGTAGACCTTAGCATATTCTGCCAGCTCAGGATTTACTAAGCTGTACATAACTAGGACCCTTTTTCCTTTTGCTTCTTCAAAGACTTCATTTAGCAAGTCCTTATTGTTTATATAAGAAAATCTCTTAATATCCCAATTCTCATGGTTTGGAAACTGGTAGATACAGGCTTTGGCTATCGACCTAGCCGTCTCTCCCAGAGAATCTGATACAATATATATGATCGAATTGTTTTCCATATTACCTCCCATAAACTAGTGTCGACCTATTCAGTCAGCTCGACAAATAGTCTATTTATTATAGTTTTTGATATTTTACCCACAACCTTCATCTTTTGCTTGTCATCGTCTTCGTACCTAATAACAGGTAGGCTGTCGACCTCTCTCTTCATCAATTTGGCAGCCGCCAAATTAATTGACTCGTCTTCTTCAACAGTCGCTATATTAGGCATTCTTGTCATTATCATACCTACAGGTAGCTTATTGACATCCGAACCCCCAACAGTAGCCTTCAACAAATCCTTCCTGGAAACCACGCCACACAAGTAGTCGTCCTCATCCAGTATGAAAACTCCACCAGAGTCTTCCAAAAAGATATTTACTATTACATCGTATACAGAGTCACTTTGTCTCGCAGTCAATGGTACACCCATAACTGAGGATACCTTTGTATTTTTCATGGATGTATTTTCATTAGAGAAGTTTCCCTCACCCACATAAAAATAGCCGACCTTTGGACGAGCATCTAGAATACCTGTCATTGTCAAGACAACCAAGTCAGACCTTAGTGTTGCCCTAGTTACTCTTAGCTTTTCTGCAATTTTTTCTCCTGTAATAGGTTCATTTTCCTTTACTATAGCAATAATCTTCAATTGCCTCTCATTCAGTTGGATAATAATCACCTACCTCATAACATACTTACCCTTTAAATATTGCGTCATATTATTGTTTAATATGATATACCATTTCTATATAGTATATTATAATACTTCATGCTTAATTAGGCAAGACTTATTTTTCAATATTTATGAACCTCTTCTATTATAGTTTTATTGCAAAATTCATTATGTCCTTATAATAGGGATATAGCCTTTTAAAATCAATATTTCTTCATGGGTGAAAAATATAAAAAAATAGCTGTTCATTGGACTCAACCAAAAAACAGCTAGAATTATATATAATATATACTATTTATTTTCCCTCTTTATCATCTTACTCATCAATAGGGCTCCAGATATGGCAACATTAAAGGATTCCGCCTTACCATACATAGGAATCTTGACTAATAGGTCGGAATTTTCTACCCAAAAGTCATTTATCCCATTTGCTTCATTTCCAAGGACTAGGGCACACCTGTCTGCATAGGTAATCTCATCATAATAGTTATCCGTATCCAGGGAGCTTGACACTATTTGCAGGCCTGCCCCTTTTAAGATAGATAGTATAGCCTCCTGACTCTCTATTAGTAGTTCCATATAAAAACTTGACCCCATAGCCGACCTGACTACCTTGGGATTGTATACATCCACACATCCCTTAGTCATACAGATTAGGTCAAAGCCCATGGCATCAGCTGTCCTAATTATTGTACCCACATTACCCGGATCTTGGAGCCTATCCAAAATCAGGACCCTTTTGTGTCTTGCAGGATCAAAGTCATCGCTTGATAGGTTCATCATCTTGACCACGGCCATGATACCCTGAGAGTTCTCAGTGTCACTTACTTGGTCAAAAAGGTCTCTTGATAGGGTATGAACCTTATGGTCCTCCAGGTCTAAATTAAATTCAGTCCCCTCTCTCAGGATTACCATATCTATATCTGCTCCATGCTCTAGGGCTAGCTCTACAGTCCTAAGACCTTCTGCTAAGTACTTCTGCTCCTTATACCTCTTTTTAGAGGCTAGCAAAGATTTAATGGTTTTAAATTTTTCATTATCCTTACTCTTTATATAAGCCATACCAAACTTCCTATCTCTTTATATATGAATCACCGCTGATCAAAAGGGCAATCTCTTCTATTACCTTAGTCTGACCAGCTATTACTATGATATCTCCGTCCTCAAAGTTCTGACTAGGACTAGGGGGAACCTGGAAAGTATCTCCCCTCTTGATACCAACAACATTGATATTGTACTTGTCTCTTACCATCAAGTCAATTAAGTTGCTTCCTACCCATGACTTTGGAACAGTGACTTCAAATACTGAATGTGTATCATCCAACTGCATGAAATCCACAACATTCTCAAAGGTCAAGGACTTGGCTATCTTTATCCCCATATCAGACTCTGGAAAAACAACCCTATCAGCACCTATCCTTTTTAATACATCGGCCTGTAGACTGTCCTTGGCCCTACTTATAACTAGGGGGACACCTTCTTCCTTGGCTATTAGGGTAGCCATAATTGAAGCCCTCAGGTCTCCTCCGATTGCAACTATAGCCACATCAAAGTTGTTTAAACCTATGCTTTTCATAGCCTGCGCATCTGTAACATTCAGTATGGCAGTATTTTCTACTTCATCGGATATCTGTTGAATTACATCTTCATCCATATCCACTACCATAACTTCTTGGCCTGATTCTGTAAGAGTCTTGGCTGTAGCTTCTCCAAACCTTCCCCCACCTATTACTATAAACTGCTTCATCTTATATCCTCCTAGCCAACTAATACCTTGGCTTCTGGGTATCTAACCCTCATCCTCTTGTTTTCGCTTATAAAGGCTGTAAATATAGTCAATGACCCTACTCTACCGGTAAACATCAAGACCATTATTATCACCTTGCCAACACTGTTTAAGTGATAGCTACCTGCCAGGGACAAACCTACTGTCGCCAAGGCCGAAGATACTTCAAAGGAATTAGATAAGAGATCAAAATGTTTTGGGTCCTGGGTTATACTCAAAAGATAAACACCCAAAACGGCTATGCTAATAGCAATTATAAATATTCCCAAGGCCTTCCTAAAGGTAAATACATTTATCCTCTTGTGTTGGACTGTTATTTCATTTTCATTTTTTATAAATGACTTTACTGCTATAAATAAAACTGCTGCTGTAGTTGTCTTTATACCACCACCAGTAGATGCTGGTGATGCACCTATAAACATCAGTATTATCATCACAAATAAAGTTGATTCTCTAAACTGTGTCAAGTCTATTGTAGCATAGCCAGCCGTTCTAGTAGTAACTGACTGGAAAAATGCCACCTGGAACTTTTCCCACAAGGTCATACCGTGTAAAGCGTGGCCAACTTCCCCTAAGAATATCATCAAAAAACCACCCACAATTAGTATAGCCGTAGTCACCAAGGCCATCTTAGAATTTAGGCTTAGCTTTTTTAAATGCCTCTTGTTTACAATATTAATTATGACAGGAAAACCAATACCACCTAGAATTATCAAAGCCGAAATAGTAAATACTATCAGTGGCCTGTTGTAGTAACTCACTATAGATGAGTATTCTCCTGAAATACTTCCCATCAGGTCAAAACCCGCATTACAAAAGGAAGATATTGATGTAAATATCGAGTAACCTATACCCTTTAAAAAGCCGAATTGTGGTATAAAGGCAAAAGACAATATCAGAGCACCCATCCCCTCTATAACCATAGTATATTTCAGGACCTTTTTAATCAATTTAACACTACCTGACAATTCATCTTGATTCAAGGCTTCTTTTATCAGTATTCTTTGTCTCAAATTGATTTTTTTCCCGAAGATAAGGGCTACCAGTGTTCCAAGTGTCATAAAGCCTAGGCCACCAACCTGGATTAATAATATAATTACCACCTTCCCAAATACAGACCAATGGATGCTGGTATCAACTACTACTAAACCTGTCACACATACAGCGGATGTTGCTGTAAACAGGGCATCAATAAAACTTGTACTAGTTCCATTGGCTGATGATAGGGGGCTGGTCAAAAGTACAGCACCCAGTAAAATCAAAAAACCAAAGCCTGCAACCATCATCTGCCCGGGCGATAAAATATGCAGGGGCGATGGATGTATCTTGCTATTTTTCCTCATTTCTGCCTCCATAAAACTCCCAGATCAAGTTAAAATTCACAAATTTTAAGAACCCCATGGGTCCCTAAAATTTATACACCAAGGTATTTGACCTATAAATTGGTTTTTCATCGCTATCCAATATTTCAAGGTATACTATCTTCTTACCCCTATAGTTAGGTGCTTTCAATAGTAAGGTCTTATCATCTACAAAGTATACCTGGGCTTCTTCTCCTCCTATGTATAACCTTGTGTTTCTGTTTATTCCCTGACCTTTAATAAAGACCTTGCCATCCTTTTTCTCTACAGACTCAAGCTTCATATCCCTAGTACCTAACTGCATCTTATTATTTTTTATAGGCTCATCTGACTCCTTTAAGAAGTATCTCTTACCAAATAAAATATCATACTGGACTAGCTTCATCTTTTCCTGGTAGTCAGACTTGTCCTTCAGGTAGGCATGTACCATATTCATAGGCCCATACTTAAGTCCAGCGAGTTCCATTACCATAGTAGATAGCTGGTAGGCCTGAAGGTCATTCGGAATAGACCTTTTCTTGATTCCCATATTATCTATCACTGCAAAAAGCGATGAAAACTTATCCACACCGGACATATTGCGTGTAATTATATTCAGGGCAGGTAGGTGGTCTCCGTACACAACCAGGACATAGTTCTTCTTCCTTGCATCTAGGCTGGCCTTTAGGTCCCTAATAAATTGGTCCATCTCATATACCTGGTTGGCATAGTAATTAATCTGGTTTTGGTCCTGTTTAGGTAACTTTGAATCCACTAGCTTGACCTTGTACTCCATGTCCATATTGCTGGTAGGATACTTGCTATGGCCCTGAGTAGATATGGTATAAATCATAGACTTAGACTTATTCTGGTCTAATTCACCCATTATATACCTAGTCAATATTTTGTCCTTTGGCCACCACATAGGAGTATATTCAACATCCGTCATTGATTCAAGACTGATAAACTTCTGATAACCGATATTTTCATAGCCTTCTCTCCTGTTATAGAAGCTGGAATTGAAGTTATGAATAGCCTCAGCCCTATATCCCTCTGACCTCATTTGGCTTGCTATAGATATTGATGGTCTTTTTGCCAAGAATGTCTGGTAGGGAATCTCACCCTGGTTTAAAAATTCAAAATTATTCCCTGACATGACCTCATACTCTGTCCTAGCCGTACCACCACCAGTAACCGGCACATTCATTAGGCCTGACGTGTACCTTTCCATCATCTTCCTTAGGTTTGGCATTGGGTCTATATTATAATTGCAATCTTTTAGCCTTGTAGGATCCATGAAGCCTTCCAGCTGGACAAAGATTACATCCGGCCTGTCATCCCCAGTCCTAATTAGCCTCTTGTCCTTTTTAGCTTCCTTATCCAAATCTGATCTGATAGCCTCTATAGTAGCCTGATTATATCCCTTTGGTTTTTTCCTTATAGACATAAAGGTCTCATCTGCAAAGGAGAAAACTAGACCATTGGTCTCATAAGACAATCCAGGGTCCCAGGCTATGGCAGTTACAATTTTAGCCGCCTTTAGCTGGGGAACAACTATAAAAAATACAGTTGCCACAAGCAAAAGGGCCACTAGGTCAAATTTATTCCTAATCCTATTTTCAGTCTTAAACCTCTTGAATATAAGAACTGAAAATATTATAACCAGTAGTAAAAAAGCAATCCCTGCCACCATAAATTTGACATCTAAAAAAACATTGGCAATATTTAGGGCCTCCTTGTATGATACAAGGTCATAAGGTGACAAGGGCATACCTCTCAAGCTATATAAAACAGAACTACTAATAGCCAGTATCAAAAGCACGCTACTGGTTATGTAATAGTAAAATACCTTCCTCTTTAAAAATATTGATACTCCAAGTATCATAAAAATTAAAAAGTAGTTTATAAAAAACTGGATTGGAAAATCTAAGGCGAAGTCTATAAATTTAATAAAACTTCGCCTGTTGATTGTCTCTATAAGGCCAAACAAAAACAATGAATATACAATTAAAACTATTAAATCTAATTTACCTTCATACTTCTGCTTGTTATATCTCATATTTTTACCTATTTGTCTCAGCCGCACACTTAGTTAGTACGCTCTGACTGATTCCTCCCAAAGATACTAAAGATGTAGCACCTCTTAGTACTGACTTGTCGCTTCTTTCGCTAACTAGTACTATTGGGGCATTATTTCTACCGGCTAGAGGCCCACCTGTCAAGGCGTCAACTAGCTTATAGCCATCACTTAGGATGTACTTAAATGGTGTTTCTCTGTAGAAGGTCCTTATAACCTGTGAGTTAGTTAAGTATCTACTAGTACCACTGACTCTTGTAGCACCTAGTGAGCTTACTAGTCTAGATGATATAGAATCAACACCACCTATAGCATAAACATTCTTTGTAGATTCTGCTATTGATCTTGATGTTTCACTTATACTAGTTCCGTTTGTAAGCAGGATAGGTTCACCATCTCTGGCTGCAACTGCAGATATACTCATAGCGTCTGCCTCACCCTTGCTTCCGTTAGCTATAAATACTTTACCAACTGATCCCTTTATATTTAGGATTTCATTAGCAACATTATTACTAGTCTCATACCTATTCTGGCCACCTATTCTCTTAACAGAGAATCCACCCTGACTCCTTAGCTTGTTTTCTATATCACTACTTATAGAGTTATCAGAGCCAATGATATATACCCTCTTTGCTATTTCCATTCTTAGCTGAGTTTCATTAGGTATACTATCCCTGTGTACCAAAAGTATAGGTGCATTGATTACACCTGCTAAACCACTGGCACTTAAACCATCTGCCAACTTGTTCTTGTCGGCATTTACCAATATTACTGAATCATATAGGCCATACTCACCAGCAATACCACTGGCTGTTGCATACCTATCAGTTCCCCTAATCTGCTGTATTTCACTATATGACAGGGCATTGGCAGTTGCCAAGCTACAAGCCAATATAGTAAGTGACAATACTAGAGATCCAAGTCTCTTTTTAAGTTTCATATTTTAACCCCCCCTATTTCTATTGATACGAAAAGACAGCCATAAAGGCTGTCTTCTACTTTTCGAATACTATCTTTCGCACTCTTGGTTAGCAACTGTACAAGAAGTCTTGCAAGCAGACTGGCAAGAAGTCTGGCATTCACCACATCCGCCCTTTGCTGCACTTTCCTTTAAAGTAGCCTTTGAAAGAGTTTTTACATGTTTTTTCTCCATGATAATCCCTCCAAAATAATTTTTCTTATCTCATTATACCATATACAT
>NZ_CDRRTB010000074.1:0-9110 GCF_977045075.1 Peptostreptococcus sp.
GTATCTGAGTAAGTTCCCCTCTGAGGGAAAGCCTTTGGAGCGAATATCCTATATTCCTTGCTTAGGACCTCCAACCCCTTGTCAAACGATTCGAGATTTAACTCTAATTTCATGCAACTTACCTCCTTTAGAAAATTATTCTAAATTTTTAATTTAAGGACAAAGACGGGGCTTTGTCAATTGATATAATAATTGATAATTCAATAATAGCAGTTTGATAAAAAAAAAACTGTAACATAAGTCACAGTTTTCTTATAAAATATCAAATTGTCAAAATTTTTTTATTCTTTTATGAAAATCATTAGTATTACTTGTCTGTAAATGATATTTACTATCATGCTTTAAAGAATCCTCTGGCTTTATCTATATCCACACTTATCTTCCTTCCCTCTAGCTCAACTATACCCTTATTGGTTAAGGACTTCATAGCCCTAGATACAGACTCCCTCTGACATCCCAACATCTTGGCCAGATAGGTAACCGTCAGATTTAGGTCTATCATGGTCATAGACGAGCCATCGATCTTGCTACCATAGTCTAGTCCTAGCCTCACCAGCTTAGCAGCCAGCCTCTTTTCTATATTTATAGTCACTGAGTTTTTAAGCTGCCTATATAGCCTCCTTATCCTATTTTCCATATAGGCCATGCAGTTTCTTGCCAATACATAGTCCTTGGACATTATTTCATCAAAATCATCAAAGCCTACCCTCAGTATCCTTGACCTCTCAAAGCCCCAGCACTCAACGGCTGATTTATTATTTCTCATAACAGGCTGGTTGATCGTGTCGCCTGGATTTAAGATAAAGACAACCTTGCTCTCTCCATTTTCATTAGGCTTTACAAGGGTAACCTTACCCTCTAGCAAAAAATACACATAATATAGGTCCTGTCTATCATGGTATAAACAAGCATTTTTCTTTAAGTCCACAATATCACCACAGGCTAGTATCCTATTTAAACTTTCATCAGATATACCATCGAATACCTTGACTCCGCATACTTCTTCAATCTTAGCTTTCATATGCATCCTTCTTTCTAAAACTACACATAATCGTCATATATCATTAAGTTAGGGATGCCCTTTAATATGGTCCCTATAGTTAATTTTACCATATTTTATTATATATGTCATTTTATAAGCTAGAATATTTATTATAAGTCTAAACAAAAAATAGGCCTAGCCCTAGTAATCTAGACCTACTTACAATTCTAAAATCCTATAGGTTGTTTATCAGGTTGATCATTTCAATAGCACCAACTGCCACATCAAAGCCCTTGTTACCTGCCTTTGTACCAGCCCTTTCAATGGCCTGTTCAATATTTTCAGTAGTTACTACACCAAACATTACAGGTATTCCACTTTCAAGCGATACATGGGCTATACCCTTTGAAACCTCGTTGCATACATAGTCATAGTGGCTAGTGTTACCCCTGATTACTGCTCCTAGGCAGATTACTGCATCATACTTGCCAGACTTGGCCATCTTGTCAGCTATTAGGGGTATTTCAAAGGCACCTGGTACCCAGGCCACATCTATATTGTCATCTTTAACATCATGTCTTACTAGGGCATCTTGGGCACCTGAAAGCAACTTAGATGTTATGAACTCATTAAAACGTGCTGCCACTATTCCTATCTTTACTTCCTTTGCTACTAAATTTCCTTGTATATAATTCATTTTCTTTCCTCCGATTTTTCTAAAATTTTATATCGACTTATACCTGTCTCATTTTTAATATAGACTTTCTTATCTTATTTTAATCTAAATTTTCTTATCTTATTTTAATTTAGACTTTTTATATCCTTACTATCATCTTTTCATCTATACTTTTCTCTATTGCCCATACTCATCTTTTTTAATAGCTACTTGAACTATTCTGCTATTTCAAGTATATGACCCATCTTGTTCTTCTTAGTCTGTAGGTAGAACCTGTCATGGTCTGTAGCCTTTATTTCTATTGGCACCCTATCAACAATTTCCATACCATAGTCTGATAGTTGGTATACCTTGTCAGGATTGTTAGTCAATAGCCTCATAGTCTTTACTCCTAGGTCCTTTAGGATTTGAGCACCTGTAAAGTACTCCCTCAAGTCTCCTTCAAAGCCTAGGGCTAGGTTGGCTTCTAGGGTATCCATCCCCTGGTCCTGTAGGGCATAGGCCTTTAGCTTGTTTACTAGGCCAATACCACGTCCCTCCTGTCTCATATAAAGGACTATTCCACGACCTTCTTTTTCTACGGCCTCCATAGCGGATTCAAATTGCTTACCACAGTCGCACCTCATTGATCCGAATACATCACCTGTTAGGCACTCTGAATGAACCCTGCAAAGTATGTCTCTACCATCACCTATGTCCCCCTTTACTAGGGCTACATGGTGCTCCCCATTTAACTTGTTTATATAGGCATAGGCTGTAAAATCTCCAAACCTAGTTGGCATCTTTACCTTGCTTGAGCACTCTACTAACTTGTCGTGCTTTTTCCTGTATTCCTGTAGGGCCTTTATAGAGGTAAACTTTAGCCCCCACTCCTGGGACATCTCTATAAGGTCGGTCTTTCTCATCATAGTTCCGTCTTCCTTCATGATTTCACAGCAAAGGCCACACTCCTTTAGGCCAGCTAGTCTCATTAGGTCAACAGTAGCCTCTGTATGTCCATTCCTCTCTAAGACACCATTAGGCTTAGCCTTTAGGGGGAACATATGTCCTGGTCTACGGAAGTCACTTGGCTTTACATCGTCAGCTACACAGGCCCTAGCAGTGAAGCCTCTCTCAACTGCTGATATGCCTGTAGTTGTATCAACATGGTCTATAGATACGGTAAAGGCTGTTTCGTGGTTGTCAGTATTATTTACCACCATCTGCTCAAGGCCCAACCTCTTGCAATATTCTGCACTCATTGGCATACAGATTAGCCCCTTTCCATAGCTAGCCATAAAGTTAATATTTTCTGTAGTAGCAAACTCTGCTGCACAGATTAGGTCACCTTCATTTTCTCTGTCTTCATCATCTGTAACCAAGACCATCTTTCCCTGTCTTAGGTCTTCTAATACTTCCTCAATTGTGTTAAGCTTAAACATTTCATCCTCCTAAAAACCATTTTTCAATAAAAATTCTCTTGTTATTTCATGCTTGTCTGCTTCCCTGCTACCCAAGTTACCGAAGCTCATCAGCCTTTCAACATACTTACCTATACAGTCATTTTCCAGGTTTACTATATGTCCCTGACCCTTATAGTCCAGTATAGTATTAGCCAGAGTGTGGGGAATTATGGATACTGAAAAATCTCTATCACTTACCTTGGCTACTGTCAGGCTTATACCATCTATAGTTATAGACCCCTTCTCAATGATGTACTTCAGTATTTTCTTATCTGCACCTATCTGGTACCAGACCGCATTATCATCCTTCTTTACAGATAGGATTTTGCCTGTTCCATCAATGTGACCAGATACTATATGACCCCCAAAACGTCCATTAGCCTGCATGGCCCTTTCAAGATTTACCCTAGATCCCGTCTTTAGGCTAGCCAGGGATGACCTAGTCATGGTCTCATGCATGACATCAACTGTAAACTGGTCCTTACTAAAGGAAGTCACAGTTAGGCAAACCCCATTTACTGCTATACTATCTCCCAGGCTGACATCCTCTAGGACCCTCTTGGCTGACAGGGTCAGGACTGCTGAATTAGTTCCCCTTGCTATAGCCTTTACACTTCCTATTTCCTCTATTATTCCTGTAAACACTCAACCACCTCATTTTCTACAATGTAGTTTATCAGTAGGTCAGGACCAAAGGCCTCTATACTCTTAAGCCTCAAGGCCCTTGCCTGGTCTGGTAGGTCAACTCCATATCCTCCAACTGGCGACTTGGCATCCTTTCCACCAAAGATCTTGTTGCCTATATATACCTGGACCCTAGAAACTATGCCTGCCTCAAGGGCTGACCAGTTCAGCTGGCCTCCCCCCTCTAGTAGGACTGAATCCAGTCCCATAGCCCCTATCCTATCCATTAGGTCTACTAGATCTATACCTGGTCCCGGTCCCTCCTGGACTAGGATCTGGCAGCCTGCCTTCTCTAGGTTGGCTATCTTGTCCCTATCAGTTGACCTTGTTGCTATAATCGTAGGATAACTATTGGCTGTTCCCACTATATTAGACCCCATAGGAATCCTCAAATGTGTATCGCATATTATCCTAGTCGGACTAAGCCCACCCTCTAGCCTGCAATTTAGGGTAGGGTCATCTGCCAGGACAGTTCCTATACCAACCATAATGGCTGAATACCTATGCCTATCCCTATGGACCTGGGCCCTTGCTTCTGGACCTGTTATCCACTGGGACTTGCCTGTCCTTGTGGCTATCTTACCATCAGCAGTCATTGCATACTTCATTACTACAAAGGGCTTCTTATCCCTTATATAGTGCATAAAGACCTCATTTAGGTCATCACATTCATCTTCAAGAAGACCAGTTACAACCTCTATGCCATGGTCTCTGAGTATCCTTATTCCCTGACCTGCCACCTTGGGATTAGGATCAAGCGAACCCACCACTACCTTCTTTATACCATTTTCTATTATGGCCTGGGTACAAGGTGGAGTCTTTCCATAGTGGCAACAAGGCTCTAAGGTAACATACATAGTTGCCCCTTTAACATCTACACCTCTAGACTGGCAGTCCTTTAGGGCCTCCCTCTCTGCGTGTAGACAACCACACCTGGTATGGTAGCCCTTACCTAAGACCTGACCATCCTTAACTATTACAGCCCCAACCATGGGATTAGGGTTGGTGTATCCACAGGCCCTCTCTGCTAGCTCAAGAGCCATCCTCATATATAGCTCATCCATATGAATCCCCCCATAAAAAAATCCCTGAACATATAGTCCAGGGCATAAATCCTTTAGTAGTGTATATATTGTGGCACAAAAAATACCATAAAACAAGACTAGTCCTTGTAAAAAAAATCTGAAATGTTTAAAAAACATTTCAGAGCAATTTTTTGTATCATAAATATACACAATATCTTCTTTCATCCAGACTTTAACTGTCGGCTTTGGAATCTCACCAAATCAGCTTGCGCTCGCGGGCTTTACCGCCGGTAGGGACTTGCACCCTGCCCTGAAGATTATATTCACTTTCTTACAAGTTTAATTTATCATATTATGAAAACCTTGTCAACAGTCTTTAGAATTTTTAGTTTCTTTTAGTCTTAGTTATCAAGACATATGTTACACTTTGAGAAATACTCGGATACTATTTCATTAGGACTTTTAAAATTAAGACTGATCTTAGCTGTGCTATTATATCTTTGCATAAAGAGTATAGAATTTTTTCTGTAAATTGCCTTCTATGGTAATTTTGTCAATTTAGACAACTTAAATTGGCTCTATATCAAATAACGTTGGTGATAATTTAAATCAATAAAATCTATTAAATTATGCGGCAGCATCCATAGCAAACTTATAGCTATGGATGTTGCCCTTTTGTATTTTATACCTTTCCATTAGCATTATCCTTGCCTTAAAATTCCTAAAACTCCTGTATCCGTAGGATACTCTTTTAATTACCTTTATCTTATTATTCTTACCCTCTACAATTGCATTCGTATAGTCATATTTGAGTGAATTTACCACATATTTTCTAAGCTTTTTAAGGATTTTTATACTCTTCCTAAAACACATGTGTATTTTATCATTCCTAGTATTTAGAATGTCTTCAAGCATATTCACATCATTATTAGATATACTTAATAGGAAGTTTTGATAAAAAACATAGGCTTCTTTTAAGTTGGGGAATTTTCCTAATATGTAGCCTAATATGTCAGCTGAACTAGTCATATTTTTAAAGTGTATGTTCTTGTAAAAATATATACTGTTTAACTCCCAGTTCTTTGTAAGTGGTATTTTCCAGTATCTCTTCAGTATTTTATACTCTCTAGACCTGGTATTAAGCTTCTTCATCTCGTTTATTCTTAGCTTGTTTAACTCTCTTGTCAAGAGCTGTACTATGTGGAATCTATCCACTACGATATTGGCATTTGGAAAGACCTTCTTGGCAAGATCAATATATGGCCTATACATGTCTGTAGTCACATATTCTACCCTTTTTCTGACCTCCAAGGGATAGGAATTAAAATACTCAAAGAGGTATCTTTGTTTCCTATCTGCCAGGATATCAAAAATATGACCGCCTTCTAAATCGGTTAAATTTACACTCATAGACGCATCAACTGTGTTTACTGACTTAAATTCATCTATTGATAGAATCCTAGGAAGGTAATTTTTTCTTCTCCTATCTTCAGTTAAACGGAGTATTCTGGCAACACTAGTAGGAGATACACAGTGTTCTCTTGCAATTAAGTCCATTGACTTAGTCTCACATAGGTTTAAAACTATAGATCTCTTAACATCATTCGATATGAAGCACCCCTTATCTACGATAGGTGTTTTGGCCATAAATGTTGACTCGCAATGCTTACAGAAAAACCTCTGCTTTTTAACCATCAATATCAAAGGGTTTGTATTGACCCTATTAAAAAGTATTTTTACAGTCTGACTCCCATTTCTAATTATGTCATAATTTTCATTGACTATACCACATTTAGGGCAGCAAGCTGGCCTATATGAAAGCTTTCCCCTTAGTACTGTATATTCTATCCCCTTGATATTTTCTTTTTCGTTACCTAAAATTACTAAATTTTTATCGTTAATTCCTAAGATTTCTGTTATACTAGCATTAGAACACATATCATTTCTCCTTTTTTTATTTTGTGGTGATTTAAATTATACACGAGATTTGATGTGTGTTCCTATTTTTTTGCAAAAAATTTAGCGTTGGGAGAGAATTTTCTCTCACCAACGCTAAATATTATACAACCAATAAAAATCTTACTTATCTTCAGTTGATACTATTGTAACACCAGAAAGGTCTTTTTCAGCTATAATATCTTCTATAGTTTCCTTAGTTTCCATCAACTTTTCTAGTGACATTGAATAGTAGTCTGAACCAGCATTTCCTTCAATGTTGAATCCGTGTTCGTTTAAGAAAGCATTAACTGTTTCTTCGTTCTTCTTATATGCTACATAAGCAATAGCGCATACACCAACACCAATTGCAACACCCTTTAAAACATCACTTCTATTACCAATACTAAACATCATACCAAAATCCTCCTTATAATGTTAATTAATTTAATATATTAAGTATTAATTTAGGATTAATACAATCCTCTCCTATAAATATACTCCTACTTTGAAATACCCCTTCTAAAGTTTACATTCTGGTATGCATCAAAGCATGAGCTGATGAACTTTTTGTAGAAGTAAGACTTGCTTTCTTCTTCTGCCACCTTTATTTCACCATCTTCATCCTCATATGTTTCAATCAGGATTGACCTTTCCTGTCTTGTCAATATATGACGACCGAATGTCAATAACCAGGCAATGGCTGGTGAATATAGGCTCATATTAGTTGTACCATTTACTGCCGTAACCTCGTTTATGGACGTAATCAAGTACATGATTGACATTACCTCAGGGTCAAAGGCACCATTTTCGTTCAACTCCTTGTAACCATGCTCAAAGATGGCTCCAATAGTAGTCACTAGGGCACCCCACCTTACGAAGTTCCTATATGTATTTAGGCTACCGAACACTCTGCTTGCAAGACCTGTAGCCTGTCCTAGACCAATAGTAGATACAGTACCGTCTTCATTAAGGGCCTGTCCTCCCAGACCTATAAAGTTCATACCTAGGTCAATTATTATAAAGGCCAGGGAAACAAGTGAACTATAGCCCATTGCGTGCTTGTTAGATATCTTGTAGTTAAGCTTAATCTGGTTTTCCTTTATGTCCCTAGAGTACAAGCCACAGAAAGTAAGTATCAACTGATTAAGGTCTGTAATGTCCTTGTCATATTCAAGTACAAAGGTCCTTGTAGGACCAGTGTAACTACCCCTGATAATCTTAGTTTTTTCCTTTAGCTTGTTTAATATATCTAGTGGATTCTTAGGTTCATTTACAACCCTCATTCTCAGTCTACCTGATACAGAAAAAACCACATCAACATCTATATTCTTTTCAGGGCAATGCTTGACCATCCTACATTCCTCCCCTCAAGGACTTGTGGAACAATAATCTACAAGAGTTTCCAACCACCAATATTGTACTCATATTGTGCATTACAGCACTCCAGAATACAGATATATTACTAGTTGCTCCCAAGACTAGACCTACAGTATTTATACCTGCTACTAGGGCAAAGTTCTGCTTTACTATATCCATAGTCTTGTGAGATAGGTCGATAACCCTTGGAATCATTATTGGGTCATCAGAATGTATTACTAGGTCAGATGTCTCCATAGCTACATCAGTAGACTTACTGCCTAGTGATATACCTACATTGGCATATGATAGGGCTGGGGCATCATTGATACCATCTCCAACCATTATTACGCCAGTACCCTCTGACTTCATCTTTAGTATTTCATTGGCCTTGTCCTCTGGTAAAAGCTCAGCCCTAAAGCTATCTGCATTAACCTTGGCTGCTACCTCCTGGGCCTGCTTCTTCATATCTCCAGTTAGGATTACCACTTCATTTATACCATTTGAACGCATCATGTTGATGGCTCTCTTTATATTCTTTCTAGGCTTGTCAAAGGCACCTAACACTCCTATAAAGTCGTCTCCATATGAGACAAAGATTGGAGTGGAGCTCATAGCAAATTCTATGGCTTCATTAGATGGCTCTATGCCATTTTCTGTCATAAACTTAAGGTTACCGGCACGTACCATCTTGCCATCTACTTCAGTAGATGTACCCCTTGCTACTACAGTTTCTATAGGGCCATGCTTAGGAATCTGCACTCCCAATAGCTTACCATACTCTAGTACACAGTATGATAATGGGTGGGAAGAAGCTTCCTCTGCTGCACATGCATAGCTAACTAGATCTCTTTCTGTATAGCCATTACCTTCTTCTATGAATACATCCTTGATCCTTGGCTTACCTTCTGTAATAGTACCTGTCTTGTCAAATACAACTGTATCAGTCATACTTAACTGTTCAATAAAGGCACCACCCTTTATCAAGACACCATTCTTAACTGATG
>NZ_CDRRTB010000075.1:0-8977 GCF_977045075.1 Peptostreptococcus sp.
TACTCCTTTCTAATTTTATTGGCGACAAAAAAATGTTCGACCACAACAGGGTAGGCTATGCCAATATTTTAATCCTAAAGGAGGCATCTCTTGCTTCTAAGGTAGGCCTAATTCCCGATTTCCTAAAAGGGGCACTGGTAGAAAACGATAAAATTGAATTCTTTGAAGCTAAGGAAATAAGTATAACTTCAGATAGGCCATTAGAAACTGATATTGATGGTGATGAAGGTGACAGACTACCAGTAGATATTAAGGTTTTAGCAGACCATATAGAGGTATATTCGCCACAAAACCAGTAGGACTAGTGACTAGCCTATAGATAATAGGTGCTTATAAAGCTAGATCAAAGGTGAGAACATGTCTTCAGTGGTTAACAGAGGAAGATATATAAGACATAATAAAAACAGATAAGTTTTAATAAAACTTAATTATAGGGTTTATTTTAGATCAAGCGCCATTTTATGATTTAAGGGTCATAAGTATGGCGCTTTTTCAATGGACAAAAATTTTAAAAAGGGCTTGAAGGATTGTATTATTTGTATTATAATTAGTAATACAAAGTAAGTATTATATATACTAATACAAAAAACCAGTATAATTTAGATAGGAGGAAGCGATATGATTATTTCTTTAGATACATCTTCGAGCGTACCAATATATGTACAGCTGAGAAACCAAATAGTCCTGGGCATAGGCAGGGGGGACCTAAAGCCAGGTGAGAGCCTGCCAACTGTTAGGCAGATGGCCAAGGATGCAGGCATAAATACCATGACTGTCAACAAGACCTACCAGATCCTAAAGGCAGAGGGCTTTATAGAGATAGACAGGAGGGCTGGGGCCTTCGTAGCTAAAAGCCAGACCATGGACAAGGACTTTGAGGAAAAATTAGAGTCTGACCTAGCCCTTTTAACAGCAGAGGCCAGTGTCAAGGGCATGGACAAAAAAGACTTTTTAAAGATGTGTGAAAGGGTCTTCGTAGGACTAGAACCATGCCAGGAGCCCTAGATATTAGGCTTATAGATGGGCTTAGATAAAGCTTGGCACTTACCAAGAACAAAAGCTAATTGGAGGTAAAAGTATGAATATATTATTATTAGTTATTATAGGAATTTCCAATCTAATCATGTGTCTGGTCTTTTGGTCAGTCATAGGCAAGATTGTAAAGTATAAAAATGGCATGGTCTTGGGTATGCATATTGACCGTGAAAAGCTGGAGGATCCAGACCTGTTAACCCTGGTTGATAGGTATAAGAAGAAGCTCAATTTCTTTAAGCTGGCCTTGGTTTTTGGTTCGATTATTACCCTAGTAATGACTTGGGTAGACATTAGCTTCTTTATTGTAGTCTACATGACCTGGATAGTATTTATAATAGCCTACTATCAGTACCTTTCCGTATTTTGTATGAGGGATATGTATAGGCTCAAGGAGGATAGGGGCTGGCTTAGTAAGGGGTCTAGCCTAGTAAGGGTAGATACTAGGGTATCTAGCATGGTTGACAAGATTAAAATCCATCCACTTGTCCACCTACCCTTTATGCTTGTCTATGCATATTTCTTGATAGACACCCTAATAGGAGGAAGGGTATTTAAGGCTGTGACCAAGGGGATGGATCCTTCCGCTTACCAGGATTCTAGGTTCATTTGTCTGACAATTTTAGCTATTGGACTAGTCATGTCCTTATCCTTCCTTCTTACCCATATAATATACGGGGATAGAAAAAACCAGGTCTACTGTGAGGACAGCGACATCAACTACATGGCCAACAGGGTAGACAAGCTATACTGGTCTAGGGCCTGCCTAATAGGGGATATAATGGTATTCTTGACAAATGCCTATATACTTTACAGGGTATCTAAAAATGCCTGGTTGTATGAGGTAGACTTTGGAATATATATAGGGAGCCTTGTTATATCAAGTATAGTCGTGGCCTTCGTAGCCAGGATAGTCAACACAAAAAAGGATGATATACTTAGCCAGGCTAAGAATATTGAATATATGGATGACGACTACTACTGGAGGAAGGGCTGGTACTCTAATCCAAATGACAAGAGACTCCTAGTGCCTAGCAGGTTAAATTCAATGAACCAGGAATTTAATATGGCTAAAAAGTCAGCCATAGTGATAAATGCAGTCCTTATATTGATAATACTTGGAACTGTTTTGGTATGCCTAGTACCTATTGACAAAAATGTAATGGTTAGGGAGGACAAGGACTACATAAGCATAAAGTCAGGCATGTATGAGACTGAATTTAAGAGGTCAGATATAAAAGGCCTGGACTTGGTTGATGACCTAGAGGATGACTCCTATATTAGGACTAATGGAATTGGTATGGGAGAAATTAAGATAGGTAGGTTTAGGGGCAAAAAGTCAGGCAGGCTAGACCTATATATCAACAGCAGTAAGAGGCCACTTGTAAGGATTAGGCTTAAGGATAGACAGGTCTTTATCAGTGGTGACAAGAACAAGAGTCCAGAGAAAATTTATAGGATAATAAGTGGAAAATAATCTTCGACTTGGGGGAAATGTATTTATTATAAATATATTTCCCTTTATTACTTTAAATATCTTTATTTTGGGCCCTTTATGTGCTAAACTAGAATTGTGAACTTATATGTAAATATTGATACAATATTAGGAGAAATGATATGTCTACTTTTAGAAAAATTATAAATTTAATATACTTCTTTATACTAGTATGTCTACTAATTGTCCTATATTCCATGGCCTTTGACCTAGAGTTTATGAAGACTCTTGTAGATGCCATCAGGGATAATGCTAGCTACACCTTGCTAGTAAATATAGGCCTAGTGTTAGTGCTAGGGGTGACATGCCTAAGGGCTATATATATACTATTCAAGAAGTCCTACGATAGCTATTTACTTATCTTTGAAGATGAAGGGGCTATCAGGATATCTGACAAGTCTATAGAGAGGACTATCAGATACGCCGCAAGCCAAATTGGAGTGATAGACCAGTTGGATATAAAGGTAAAGGCCAGAAATAAAAATGACGCCTATCCTGATGTCAAGGTAAATATAAAGTGTGGACTTGACTATAGCAAATATATGGAGTCAGAATACTTCACAGAGAATTTGCATCTTGAGGGCCAGGAATTTACCAGTCAAGAATCAGACCAGCCAATCAATAAGGCAATAGAGGTTGATAATGACCAAATAAATCTTGATAAGGCTATAATTCAGACTGATAATGTTCAAATCCAGATTGACAATGCTACAATCCAGGTTGATAAGGGACAAATAGATGTTGACAACCCTGCAATTCAGACTGATAATAGTCAAGCAGATGAATATACTCATGACAGGGCCCAGGCCATAGGTATGACCGGACTGACAAATATGATTCAGGAAGAACTACACAAGGCGGTTGAAAACTTTATCGGCCAGAGGGTAGACCAAATAAATATTAAATTTTATGATGTAGAGAAAAAGAACAAGGCTGACAAGCCTAGGAAGGTCCCAAGAAAGTCCAAGACTGGTACTGAAATCAGGGGCAAGGCTAAAAGGGTTAAGTAAGGAGGTGCCGAAATGATAGATGAAAATTACCATATAGAAGATATAGACGATATATTTGATAGTCAGGATAAAACTGTCAAGGAGGCAGCTACAAAGACTGGACCCGTAAAGGCCACGATAATATTTGAGGACAGCATATCTAGCAAGTCTAAGGTGGAAGAGCCTAAAAGTGAGAATTTCCAGGCCTACGAGGAGGCCTATGACCAGGAAGGGTCAGAGGGAACTAGTGAAAAGAGAAAACCACTTATCAACAATGTAAAGAAAAAGACCCTTACAGAAAAGCTAGAAGCAATCCTGGCAGCAGCCTACAAGGACAAGCCAAACACAGTTGTAGCTACTATAGTTGGAATTATTATAGCAATTTTATTTTTATGGATTGGCTTCCTAAAGACCCTTGTAATATGTCTAGTAGTCTTGATAGCAAATATAATCGGTCAGCTATTTGACCAGAACCCATTTGTTGTGGGTGTCTTTGAAACTATAGTTAGGAAGTTTAAGTAGACCTAGAATAGGAAAAACAATGAATCTACCAGTATAGGTGGTTTAAAAAGTAATATAGAGAGGTGTAAAGATGGAATACAAGGATAATAATACAGAAAGCCAGCACAAGAGCAAGCTGGTATTTGAAGAACAGGTAATAGCCAAGATAGTTGCCATGGCTATAAAGGGCCAGGAAGGTATCACTACTGTAAAGAGCAATGGTGCCTTCTCAGGTATAGTAGGCAGGGGCAACGAAAGCAGTGGTATAAACGTTGAAGTTGGAGAAACTGAGGTTGCAGTTGACCTAAGATTATGGCTGGAATTTGGTAAGAATGCAAGAGATATCTACCTACAGCTTAAGGACATTATTGAAGAGCAGGTAATGAGTATGACAGGCCTAAAGGTTGTAGAGGTCAATGCAAAAATTGAAGACGTATTAAGCCCAGATGAATTTAGAGATAGGCTTAATGGCTAATGGGAAGAAGAGCAGTTGTACTAATGTATGGCTGCTTTTTAAATAAATAGATCTTAGGAGAGAAATATATGCAGATAAGACAGGTAGAAAATGGAATTATACTAGAGGGCCTAGAGGATTTCGAGCCAGCCCATGTATTTGACTGTGGCCAGTGCTTTAGGTGGCTAAGGCAGGAGGACGGGTCCTATACAGGGGTTGCCATGGGCAGGGTAATCAATGTCAGCAAGGAGGGGGACTCTATACATATAGACAATACCAGCCTAGAGGACTTTGAGAATATATGGTATGAATACTTTGACCTTGGCAGGGACTACGGCGCCCTAAAAAAGAAACTTGCCAAGATGGATGAAAACCTGAAAAAGGCAGTGGAATTTGGGCCTGGTATTAGGATCCTAAAGCAGGATGGTTGGGAGATGCTAATCTCCTTTATAATATCCTCCAATAACAGGATACCAATGATACAGAGGGCCATCAACAATATATCAGAGAGGTATGGCCGCAAGATAGGGACCTATAGGGGCAAGGACTACTATGCCTTCCCTAGTCCAGAAGAACTTTCAAGGGCCAGTATAGAGGACCTAAGAGACTGTAAGACTGGCTTTAGGGACAAGTATATCTACTACACTACAAGGGCAGTACTGGATGAAAATATAGACCTTAAGGCCCTAGTAGATATGGACCATGATTCCTGCCACAAGGAGCTGCTTAAGTTCAAGGGTGTTGGGGCCAAGGTGGCCGACTGTATAGCCCTTTTTGGTATGAGAAAGTACCAGTCCTTCCCGGTAGATGTCTGGGTAAAGAGGGTAATGCAGGAATTTTATGGGGCAGAGGACATGAGCCTGCCTAAGATGAGGAAGTTTGGTATGGACCTGTTTGGTCAGGATGCTGGCTTTGCCCAGCAGTACCTATTTTACTATGTAAGAGAGCTTGAAATAGGTAAGTAAGCTGTTGACAAGAGTAAATAGGCAAGCAGGTTTCCTAGATAAGCGAGACTAGAAAAATATAGGCTGGCCTATTTCAATAGAATGTTTTATAGGTAGGAGGATGTAATGGTATTAAAAGTATTAGCTTTAATAATTTTCTTGTCCTATCTAATTGGGATAATAATTTCATTGAATATACTACTGGAAAACAGGGACCCATCAAAGACCCTACTATGGCTTTTGATGTTTATGATTTTTCCAGGTATAGGGATATTCTTTTATGTATTTTCTGGTAGGAATATCAGAAAGCAAAAGCTATTTAGGGCCAAGACCAGGTCTAGCAAGCTGAGTCACAGGCAGCTCCTATACAGCATGGAGGCCCTAAAGGAAATAGTTAAAAACCAGCAGAAGATGTTGGAAGATGGGGTCCTGATGGGAGATGAAGTCAGCCCTATCAAGGAAAGGGTAGTAAGGCTCCTATTCAATATAGGCCAGTTCCCCTATACTACCAACAATGAGCTAGAGATATACAAGGATGGACACGAGAAGTTTGCCAGTCTAATTAAAGATATGAAGGAGGCCAAAGACCATATCCACCTAGAGTACTTTATAGTCAAGGATAGTCAGATAGCCAGGGAAATCCAGGCCATCCTGATAGACAAGGCAAGAAGTGGGGTTGAGGTCAGACTCCTTTACGATGATTTTGCCTGCTGGAGACTCAAGATAAAAAGGTCCTTCCTAAGAGAGCTAAAGGAGGCTGGTGTAAAGTGTGCAGCCTTCCTGCCAACCAAGTTTCCGATTTTTGGTGGCCAGCTAAACTACAGGAACCATAGAAAGATAGCCGTAATAGATGGCAAAATAAGCTATACCGGAGGCCTAAATATAGGTGATGAGTATATGGGTAGGTTCAAGAAGTTTGGCTACTGGAGGGACAGCCATATCAGGATAAGGGGTATAGCTACTCATATGCTCCAGCTGATCTTTATAGTGGACTGGTACCTGACGACCAAGGAGCTCCTAAACGATGAAAAGTATATGCCTAAGATGAAGACTGTAGGAAATACGGCTATCCAGGTAGTTGGTACAGGACCCGATAGCAAGTGGGAGGACATCCACTATGCCTTTTTCTCAGCCATCAGCCAGGCCAAGAAGAGGGTATATATCGAAACCCCATACTTTATACCGGATGAAAGCCTCCTAAAGGCCATAAAGACAGCGGCCCTTAGCGGTGTAGACGTAAGGATAATCTTTCCCCAGAAGATAGACCACTACATAGTGAATGTGGCATCCTACTCTTACCTAGAGGAAATAATGAAGACGGGTGGCAAGGTCTACCTATACCAGAAGGGCTTTATCCACTCCAAGGTATTCTTGGTGGATGATGAGGTGGCTTCTATAGGATCATCAAATATGGACCTGAGGAGCTTTATGCTTAATTTTGAGGTCAATGCCTTTATCTATGACAGGGAATACATAAATAGGATTGCAGACCAATTTTACCAGGACCAGGAGGATTCAATCCAGCTTTTAGAGGAGTATTACAGTAAGAGAACCTTATGGGTGAGACTGGCAGAATCAATAGCTAGACTCTTCTCACCACTGCTTTAATTTAAGCTTTTTTTAAGAATTAAGATATATACTATTAGCAGTCAAAGAAAGAGAGTGCTAAACAAATACGGAGGTGTTTAATATGATGATAAAACCATTAGGAGATAGGGTTGTTTTGAAGAAGGTAGAAGCCGAAGAAAAGACAGCCAGTGGAATAATTTTGACAGGAGCTGCCAAGGAAAAACCACAGTTTGCAGAGGTTATAGCTGTAGGCTCAGGTATAGTTGACGGCAAGGAAATCGAGATGGAAGTAGAAGTAGGTGACAAGGTAATCTACAACAAGTACGCTGGAACTGAAGTAAAGATAGACAAGGATGAATTTATAGTCCTAAAGATAGAGGATATAGTAGGTATATTGGTATAGTGATATATTAATTTTTTTTATATATTTAAAAAGCAATATAAGATATGGTAATTTATAAACAAATGAATATATAATTGCTAGAAAAAAATATATACTTATTTGGAAGGAGTTTTAAAATGGCAAAGGAAATTAAGTTTGCAAAGGATGCAAGGGCCTCTTTGGAAGCAGGTGTAAACAAGCTAGCAGACACAGTAAAGGTAACACTTGGACCAAAGGGTAGAAATGTAATACTAGACAAGAAATTTGGGGCACCACTGATCACAAACGACGGTGTAACAATAGCCAAGGAAATAGAGCTAGAGGACAAGTTTGAAAATATGGGAGCCCAGCTAGTCAAGGAAGTAGCAACAAAGACTAACGATGTGGCAGGTGACGGTACTACTACAGCCACAGTCCTAGCCCAGGCAATAATAAGAGAGGGCCTAAAGAACGTAACTGCAGGCTCAAACCCAATCCTACTAAGAAAGGGTATAAAGAAGGCCGTAGACGTGGCAGTAGAAGAGCTAAAGAAGAATTCTAAGGAAATAAATACAGAGGAAGAAATCGCCCAGGTAGGCGCAATTTCTGCTGGTGACGAAGAGGTAGGTAAGCTGATAGCAGAGGCCATGAAGACAGTTGGCAAGGACGGTGTAATCACTATCGAGGAGTCAAAGTCAATGGTTACAGAGCTAGAATCAGTTGAAGGTATGCAGTTTGATAGGGGCTTTGTATCTGCCTACATGGTAAACGATGTAGAAAAGATGGAAGCAGTCCTAGAAAATCCATACATCCTGATTACAGACAAGAAGATATCAAATATACAGGAAATACTACCCCTACTAGAGGAGTTGGTTCAGCATGGTGGCAAGCTACTTATCATAGCTGAAGACCTAGAGGGTGAAGCCCTATCAACACTAGTAGTCAACAAGCTAAGGGGAACATTTGACGTAGTAGCAGTAAAGGCACCAGCCTTTGGTGACAGGAGAAAGGCCATGCTAGAGGACCTAGCCATCCTTACAGGTGGTAGGTTTGTATCTACAGAGTTAGGCTTTGACCTAAAAGATGTCCAGCTAGAAATGCTAGGTAGGGCCCAGACTGTTAAGGTAAATAAGGAAACAACAACTATAGTAGGTGGCGTAGGCTCAAAGGCAGATATTGCCCACAGGATCAACCAGATAAAGATGCAGATAGCAGACGCTACATCAGACTTTGATAGGGAAAAATTGGCAGAAAGATTGGCCAAGCTATCAGGTGGGGTAGCTGTTGTCAAGGTTGGAGCAGCTACAGAAGTAGAAATGAAGGAAAGAAAGCTAAGGATAGAGGATGCCCTAAATGCAACTAAGGCAGCCGTACAGGAGGGTATAGTTGCAGGCGGTGGTACAGCCTTTGTAAGTGCCATACCAGCAGTAGAGGACCTAGTAGCATCACTTGATGGGGAAGAAAAACTAGGAGCACAGATAATCAGGAGGGCCCTAGAAGAGCCGCTAAGACAGATAGCTGTAAATGCAGGCCTAGAAGGGTCTGTAATCATACAGAATGTAATAAATTCAGATTCTCAGATAGGCTTTGATGCCCTAAACGAAGACTATGTAAACATGATAGAGGCCGGTA
>NZ_CDRRTB010000076.1:0-8881 GCF_977045075.1 Peptostreptococcus sp.
TTTTTTATTATACAATGGGGAGTGAAACTTCAAATCATTTGTATGAAATCGACTTTCTAATATCAACAGGTGATAAAATATGTCCGGTGGAAGTTAAGTCAGGAAACTATAGAAATCATAAATCGCTAGACGATTTTTGTAGAAAATTCAGTAGCCGCATAAACGATAAATACGTTGTTCATACGAAGGATTATAAGTGGGAAAATGGCATTAATTATATCCCTGTGTATATGGTGCCGTTTTTATAGAATCGGAAGATGTACTGAGAAAAGAAAATCCCGTAGGTACATATACAGGTCCCAGTTTGCCAAACTGATACCTTTTAACGATAACCTTATGCTATCGTTAAAAGGTTTATAGATATGTTCCCACATACGAACGTAACTACTTGACATACTTGGTGTTCACTCGTTTCACTGTGAAAGTGTGGCCTTGTTGACGAGGACTAAATTGAGCGAGTAAAAGTTCAACTAATGGGTTGAAAAAACTATAAGGAGGTTAACAATGCTTAAAATAGGAGACAAGTTTTTATTTGAGGAAAGTTTATTAAATAGACAGACCTGCCTTATGTTTTTTAAGGAAAATAATTCTGTATCATGGTCAGTGGATATTGGATTTAAAAATGGAAATTTTGGTGATGAAATATTAGCACCTGCAATTTGCATTAATCCAATAGATACAGATAAAAATTCAATAGAAGATTTAGTCGGAGAAAGATTCAGGGTAGCTACAGTAGAAGAATGTGATGATAGAGAGGACACCTTTTATATTTACGAGTTTGAACCAATGGTTTCATATGAGCTAGAAGTACTTGAAATAAAGGACAGTAGGGCTCATATTAGATGTAATGGCATATTGATAGTTGACGGATATTCTACTCCTTATCTACAAGAGTCTTTTGAAATAGACGCCTGGATACCAGTTATCGAATCAGTTAATGATTGGGAAAAAGTTGAGAATATCTAGTTTTTCTGAATATTTACAGATATGAAGTTGAGGGAGTGGCAAATGTGGATAGGGTTGGTTAGCTCAAGGGTTTTTATACTTTTCCTAACACATGGGTCTTTTATCAATCCTAGTATTTAGAATATATTCAAGTATAGCTGCATCATTCTTAGAGTTACTTAATAGGAAGTTTCGATAAAAGTCATAGGCCTCTTTTAAGTTTGTATGGACGTGTCGATACAAGATAAAAAATAGCGTTGGTAGAGAATTTTTTATCTTACCAACGCTAAATATTATATAACCAGAATTGGTGATTTTCAGCCTTTTTCATTGGTATTTTATTTCTTTAACAAACTTTTTTCACATATTCTAAAAAAGAAAATACTATATAAAACACTGATACCTATAAAAAATATAAGCTCTATTGAAGTGAAATCTATTAAAATTCTGCTTCTAAGTGCAATCATTGTAAAAGAAAAAGGATACAGTTTGTTCAGACTTTCATTTAAAAATAAGAGTACAAACCCACCAATTGCCCCTATTGCTGAAATTCCTACAGACTGACTAAAACTGTTACTTTTAGCAGTAATAAAAAGTTGGATACAAATAAGAGGAATCGCTCCTATAATAGACACCAATACCCACTTTAAATGTACAAGCATTTCCCCCATAACAGAAATATTATCAACCTTCATACTACAAAAGAATATAACCAGCAAGGAAAGTTGTAATGGAATAAGTAATATAATCATACTCAGTAATTTTCCAAAAAGCATATTTCTAATTGAAACATTATTTGCCCTTAACATTTCTATTGTTTTTCTATCAAATTCCGGCATGAGAGATATTGCCACCATAATACCGATCATTGGAGGAAATAAAATCTGACTATAATAGAAGGTAAGTTGCCCCCACATAATCTCTGACTGTGTTCCATCAATCAATATCTGACGATTTAAAAAATAATTTCCTAAACCAATGAATGAAGATAGGGCGATAAATAATATTCCAATCAGTATAATCTGTGCTTTTTTTGTCTTTCGCCATTCCGCTTTAAAATAATTAATCATACAGAACACCCTCCTTATTTGATATGACACCTTTGCAAAAAATATAGCAAATTACACAGAATACAAAATACAAAATTATTCGCAGAAAAATTTGTGGATCAAGTTCATAGCAATAAGTTGTTCCATCGATAAGATGAAACTTATATGGTGCAAGATATGCACTACCAATCCATGGAATCAAAAAACTTAACAAATAACTACTCTTTGATGACAATACAACTCCAAAAAATCCACCCAAAAAACCAAATGCCATAAGTAGTCCTTGCTTTTTTAATATCATCGATAAAGTAATTGTAAAGCAAGCCAAAATAAATACATTCAGCATCTCTCCACTTAAATGAATTAAAATAGTGGAAAGAGGAAGCTGTATATTTTGTAAAATAGAGAATACAACGGTACCAATCGTTTTTATACTTAAAAGTACAAAGAATATTCCCATAGTGAATGCGAGTTTCTGATAAAAAATCCTTTTTATTGATGTGCCATTAGAACCTTGCAACTTAAACGTCATTCCTTCCTTTTCATTTCCTATGATACGAGCTACAAAAATGCTCATTGCTATTGGAAGAATTATGCAGTCCACCGTTTGGTTATTAAAAAATACTCCTGCATTTTGTAGCTGTGGATGTGCAAACTCAGATTTAATAACAACTATCTCCCATGCAAATGCGACAAACATCATAATTGTACTAATGAGAAAAGAATGAGTACGCCTACTCTTTAAAAGTTCTATCTTTATTGCATGAAACATACTAATCCTCCTTTGTCATACTCAAAAAGATATCTTCCAAAGACTCTTTTTTTCGCTCTACTCTATAAATAGGGTAACCAGCTATAACCAATTGCCTTATAATTTTTGAAGTTTCTTCATTATCCATATTCTTAAATTTCAATATTTTATCTGATATATCGGTAACACCAGTACCCTCAAGAACTTCTTTCAACTTAGTATCAGAGAAGAAATCGCCTTCAATTTCCAACCATGCGTTTGATTTGATTTTTTCAATTTTACCCTCATATACAAGACGACCACGATTAATAATTCCAACTCTATCTGCAATATGCTCTATCTCTGACAAAATATGACTGGAAATAAAGACTGTCAACCCTTTCTCTTTGGCAAGTCGAATAATTAATTCTCTTATTTCGTGAATCCCTGCAGGATCCAATCCATTTGTTGGCTCGTCAAGTAATAAAATCTTGGGATCCTTTACCAATGCAAAGGCTAATGCCAGTCTTTGTTTCATACCAAGTGAGTAGGCTTTGACCAATTTCCTACGATTCTTTTTCTCTGCCAAGCCCACAAGTTCTAAGGTAGGCCATATATTCTTTTTATCGAATCCAATCATCTTTTGAAAGACCAATAAATTTTCATACCCGGAAAGGTTTGGATAATAACTTGGTTCTTCAATCATAGAACCAATATGATTTAAATATTCCGTATTTTTTTCTACTGGATTTCCAAATATATCAATTTCTCCAGAAGTTGGCTCTAGTAAAGATAAAATCATTTTCATTGTTGTTGATTTTCCAGCTCCATTTGGACCTAAGAAGCCGTATATCTCACCTTTTCTAACGGTAAGGCTTTTTAAATCTACTGTAGTAATATTGTTGTAAACTTTTTTGAGATTTTTTATTTCTATTACATTATTCATGTTTCATCATCCTTTCCAAATTATTGAAGTAATTCTTTAATGTTTTTCTTCCTTTCTAAACAAATTTTATAACCTCAAGCTAAAGTCAAAGGAAAGACAAGCTTAATTTTACCTAAAGAAGTGAGAAGATTGATTGCTAGATAAATATGCATATGCTATAATGATAAAAAATATATGGAGGTATCTTATGAACTTTGAAACACAACTTATTAATAAAAAGATACTAATTGTTGATGATGACCAATCTCTAAACAGCTCTATTCGTGATATTTTGATCAACGCAGGATTTTCAAATATAGTAAGTGCCTATACCGTCAAAGAAGGTGCTGACATATTTTTGGCAGATAATATTGACTTGATTTTACTGGATGTGATGTTGCCTGACGGTGAGGGCTATATACTTGCGGAATATGTGAGAAAAATATCAGATATTCCTATTCTATTTTTAACTGCAAAAAATAATCCTGAAGATGAAATCAAGGGATTACAATCAGGTGGAGACGACTATGTAACCAAGCCATTTCTTCCCAAAATTCTTATTTATAGAATTGTCACATTGTTAAGAAGAGCTTATAAATTCGATACTGATATCATTGAGCTTAAGGACTGTAAAATTAATTTTGGGAACGCAACAGTTGAAAAAAATGGTGCCATAAATACCCTGACACCAACAGAAATACAAATTATCAGAAAATTATATGCAAATAAAAACTATATAGTCTCTTCGGAATCAATTTGTGATGCGGTATGGGGACTTGAAAGCTTTGGTTATGAAAAAGCTTTGATGGTTCATATACGGAATATAAGGGAAAAAATAGAACAAAATCCTTCCAAGCCTGTATACATAGTTACAGTAAAGGGACTTGGATATAAAATGATGGTATAAGGAATGTAAAGTAATGATAAAATTTAAATCTATTTATCGTCTGATTAGACGATTTATTGTGTTTTTTATTCTTTTGCTGCTTATAAATATTCTTGTGATTTTTATAGCGGGTTTTAGTAAAGCTAATTCGGCTAGTATAACAAGTACTTTAAATTTAATAGCAGAACAAACAGATATATCTCAAGCTAAGGTTGAGCTTGAAGATAATGCACAAAAAACTATAGAGCAGAATGATTTATGGATGATGGTTTTAGATGAGAACGGAAATCAAATTTTTGATTTTAATCTTCCAAGGAGATTTGCAACACATTACTCACTTACTGATGTTGCAAGATTCAGTCGTTTTTATCTTAATGATTATCCGGTTTTTACACAAATAAAAGAAAACTTTTTAATTGTAGTAGGTTTCCCAAAGGACAAAGTATTTAAGTTTCCTGCAAACTATTATGAAAGATCAGACTTAGAATTCGCACGATCTACGATATTAGCTTTAGCTATATTAAATTGCCTTTTTTTCGTAGGAGCATATGCTTATAGTACCAGGTTTGTCATAAAGAAATTTACTCCGATAACTGAAGCAATCAATAGTCTTCCAAAAGGATTAAGTAATGATCTTTCTCTTCATGATGATTTCCAGAAGATTGCAGATGCTATAAATAAAGCCGATAAACAATTAAAAGAAAATGAGGACTTTAAGGAAAAATGGATTTCTGGAATTGCACATGATATTAAAACTCCATTGTCTGTTATTATTTCCAACACTTCACTTGCAAAGGAAAAGGAAACAGACTCGGACATACTACGTCATATGGATCCTGTTTTAGTAGAAAGTTATTACATTCAGAATCTATTAAACGACTTGAATATTTTTACAAGGCTAAAAAACTATACTTTTGAACTTCATAAAGAAGAAATTAAAATCGTCCCTTTTTTTAAAGAAATAGTTATACAGATAATTAATCAAGGAATATGGGATAAATTTGAGTTTGAGTTTGATTATGATAGCACTTTAAATGAACAAACTATGTTTGTTGAAAAAAATCTGATTTCTCGTGTCATTCATAATCTTATATATAACTCTGTATTACATAATCCGGAAGGCTGCAAGATAAGTATCAATTTGCACAGACAAGCTGACGCATTTCAAATTATTATTTCTGATAATGGTGTCGGAATTTCAAAAGAAAAAATGACAGAGATTTATTCTAATGAACAGATGGAATTCAATCTTGCGGGTGTTCGTAGGTATGGCATGGGTCTTAGAATTTCTTTGCATATCATTCAGGTTCATGGAGGGCAAATGCATATCGAAAGTGAATTAAACCAATATTTTCGTACAATTATTGAACTGCCACTTGTTGATTTTATAAGCTAATATATGGTAAATTATATCATTACAGGTGTTTTTTTTGATATGGAAATAATCAAAAAATATAGTAATGATGAGTGAAAAATATAGAATGCACTAAAAAATGGATTAAAAATATTTCCAAAATTGCAATATCAATTTGTACACTTTTTTCATACTCACTTAGGTGTTTAAAGTTTCTCTTTTCTGTGTTAAAATTAAGTTGATTCATTGTGATCCTCCTGTAGAATTTGTTTAGCGACTTATATTTTAACACAGGATTCGCAATGAATCATTTTTTTATTCAGTTGTACAAATTGATAATACAATCAACCGAAAAAATATTTTATAGAAAATATAATATTTGTATTGATAATATTATGTATTGGCTATATAATACAGTAATTGAATTGAAATGATTAAGAGAGGAGAAACTTTATGAACGCATTTTTACTAGTGGCAATCAAGCTATTAATCGGCTTTTTTGCCATGGTTATAATAATAAACATATCAGGTAAAGGTAATTTAGCTCCATCATCTGCCAGTGATCAGATTGTAAACTATGTACTTGGTGGAATCATTGGTGGTGTTATCTACAATAACAGTGTTAAAATACCTGATTTTATAGCAATCCTATGTATATGGTGTGCCCTTGTTCTAGCCCTAAAGTGGATAAAGAAAAATAGTGTAAAGGCTAAACAGCTAATAGATGGCAAGGCTTTGATAATAATAGACCAGGGTAAAATAGATATTGAAAACTGTAGGAAGGCAGGTTTGTCGGCACATGATGTAGCTTTCAAACTTCGCACAAATGGCATATACTCAACAAATCTTGTAAAGAGGGCAGTTGTTGAGCAGAATGGCCAGCTAATTATAATACAGGCTGGAGAAGAAAATCCTAAGTTTCCAATCATTACAGATGGGCAGCTACAGTACGATATCCTTGAAGTAATAGGCAAGGACGAGGCCTGGATAAGTGAAGAAATTAAAAAACAGGGTGTAGATAATTATAGTGATGTATTTTTAGGAGAGTATGTTGATAATTCTCTTATAATAACTACTTATAAGTAATATATCCGACATAGTCTATTTAAACACAAAAGATACTTTGGATATGATTTATCTTATTCCAAAGTAGACATTAAAATTGAAAAAATCACAATATGGGAGCAGGCTTAAGCCTACTCCCATATTGTATGTTGGGCCCCTACGCTAAAAAAATTAAGAGTATTATTCGAATTATAATTTACATTGATACGGTATGACTTCCATAAAGAATATCCGTATGTCTGTATTGTAAGTATGTAAGAGGTATCAGTTTTTACCTCCTCATAGTCTATGGGTGATAGAGAAAAAACATCTGTCAGCTTCCTTGTCTGAAAGTCCTTAATAGTTAGCCTTGACAAGTTTGTATTATTGAATTTAATCTTAGAGACCTGGTCGTTATTAGCTTCAATCCTATAGTATGTGATGATACAGTTTTTTAGCTTGTCCGAATCAGACCACTTTGGTGTGATATATACATATCCATAGGACTTCTTATCCCTAGTCAATTCTGCACGCTGGCCGTAAAAAAAGTGGTCATTACGTTGGTTGACAATTTCGCTATCAGGACCCTTGTCCTTGAAGATAAAGCCAGAAGCTAAGAGGCTAGAAGCTCTTGTTTGACCAACAACTAGCCTGGTATTATCCAGTTCGACCGTCACAGGTTTGGCAGGCAAGCCCGTTAAGGAAATACACAGGGTAAGTACAAAGCTAGAGAAAAACACGCATCCAATAACTGCACTTGTCGGTGAGTAGGAATAGATTGGCTTGTTGGACTTATACATACTAAATACGTAAATTAGCTTTATTATGCGGCTGATAAACAAATTTATAACTACCATACCAAACTGGTAATTTAAAAGTGTATATAGGGCCATGTCAAGTCTGCCTTTTTTGTAGTAAAGTAGGGTAAAAGCAAGCAAATTAACAAATACAAGGCTCAAAATAAATAGGTTAGCCTCTTTTAAAGACCTATGATCAGTGATATCGTCATCGTCATTTTTAATGTAGCGTCTAGGCTTAAGGGTTTGACCTAATTTATAAATCCATTCAGGTACTTCTTTACCTGCTTTAACAGCAATTACGAGTTTAATATATATATAAAATGTAAATAACAACAACAATAAAAACACAAGATAAAAGCTAAGAACAGCTAAAGTAAATCCCATATCAAGTCTCCTCTTCTATTATAATCTTTAAAAACTTCTATATTCTAGATTATATCATTACATAGTGCCTTGGGGTAAAAAATATTATAACTAAATTTCTTATATAAAGCCTATATAAAATGGTATAATATAAGTAATAAATAGGGTGAATAAGGAGGACCAGGTGTCAGGTCAAGGACTGATAAGTTGGTCACATGAAAGAAGATAAAAAGTTATAAGTAGCTTATTTGAAAGAATAGAGAGGACTAATAATGGAATTGAAAAATGTAGATAAATTACCAATAGATATAAAAGAGGCTATAAAAAAACGAATAAGCACAAGGACCTATGAAGAGAAATCACTGACAAAGGTAGACAAAAACAAGTTGATGGACTTTAATAGGACCCTGTCAAACCCCTTTGGTGTGGACGTCAAGGTTCAATATATTAGCAAGGACAAGGGAGCAGAGGATGTCCAGCTAGGTACCTATGGAACAATAAAGGGGGCAAAGGACTTCTTTGTCATAACAGTCAAGGATGAGCCCTATGCAATGGAGGCTGTAGGCTACCAGTTTGAAGGTCTAGTCCTATATGCAACTCAAATGGGTCTAGGAACAGTATGGTTAGCAGGAACCTTTAGTAGGAAGGACTTTAAGAATGCAATTAAAATAGGTGAGGATGACTTATTTCCTTGTATTTGTCCAGTAGGATATCCGAGTCAAAGGCGCTCATTTATAGAAAAAATAACAATAGCCAGTCTTGGCTCAAGAAAGAGAAAGGAATGG
>NZ_CDRRTB010000077.1:0-8855 GCF_977045075.1 Peptostreptococcus sp.
CTCCTTGTTTTTTATTTTGTGCGATTTAAATTATACACGAGATTTGATGTGTGTTCCTATTTTTTTGCAAAAAATTTAGCGTTGGGAGAGAATTTTTTCTCTCACCAACGCTAAATATTATACAACCAATAAAAATCCCCTAAAAAAGGGAATTTTTATTATTTTTATATAGGGTAGATGGATTTATAGCTATCAAGCCGATTTTTTATTTATATTTCAGAATTTTTCAACGATTTCAAGATATATCACAAATACATTTCAGATGTTTATAGCTTTATATATCCACTTTTTATTTTTCTATACACAGTGGACGGATTTATACCCACTGCCTTGGCAGCCTTAGTTATATTTCCATATTTTTTAACTGCATTCTTAAGGATTTCTTGTTCAACCAGCCTATGGGCATCATCTATATTCATAATATCCTTTATCACCAGGCTAATATCCCCCCTATCACCTCTTATAGTAGAAGGCTTCTCTTCAAGCTTTTTACTTTCTATTATATCCTCATTACTTTCAAGAGTAAGAATCCTTTCAACCTGTTCCAGGTAGATATTTTCCTGTGGTGACAGGATAACCAGTCTCTCTACCACGTTTTTAAGCTCTCTTATATTACCCTTCCAGTCGTTTTCTACCATCCTAGCCCTGGCCTCAGTTGACAAGCTTACATTCCTATTATACCTTTCATTGAAGTAGTTTATATAATAGTCTGTAATAGGCAGGATATCATCCCTCCTGTCTCTTAGAGGTGGCACAACTACTGGTATTACATTTAGTCTATAGTAAAGATCCTGCCTAAAGATTCTTTCGTCCCTCAGTTCATCAAGGGTCTTGTTTGTAGCACAGACATACCTTACATCTATATGCTTGGACTTGGTGCTACCAATCCTCATTATGGCATTTTCCTGGATGGCACGCAGGAACTTTTTCTGAGTCTTAAGTGGCATCTCTCCTATCTCATCCAAGAATAGGGTGCCGCCATCAGCAGCCTCCATAAGCCCCATCTTACCTTCCTTATTGGCCCCGGTAAAGGCTCCCTTTTCATAACCAAAGAGCTCTGACTCTATCAGTTCCTCAGGTATAGAGGCACAGTTAATGCTTACAAAAGGACCATTACACCTCTTACTCTTAGACCAGAGGCTCCTAGCTATTATTTCCTTACCAACACCAGATTCTCCCATTATAAAGATAGAGGCATCTGAAGGTGCAACCCTCTCTACTATGGCCTTTACCTGCTTCATCTCTTCACTGGCACTGATATATTCAACTACATTTTCATTATTTTCACTAGATATCTTGGCTAGGTTTATCAACCTGGATACATCACGGCCTGTCAAAACTCCACCCTTGAAGTTGCCATTTACATCATAGTGGGGAATCGCAGTATAGGATATAACCTTGCCATTTGGGTATACAATCTCCCTATAGACCTTCTTCTTTTTTTCTATCATCTCAGTAATGACAGGATTTGAAACTTTGCCATCTTTAACTAACTCATCTATACTCTTTTTCAAGACATCCTTTCTCTTAAAGGGTAGGATCTGGTCACAGATGCTATTCATCTTCTGCAATATACCCATTTCATTAAAGACAACGATTATCTCATCTATATGCTCGATTACATTCTTTATGCCTGCATCTATAGTTAGGTCATTATTGAAGATATACCAGTAGCAAACATCCTTACCATCTATATAAACCTCATATTTTTTACCAATTAGAGAGGTGTTCCTTATCCTAAAGGACATGGGACCCGATGTCTTTTCCAATAGCTCTTCTATATCTAGCTGCCTGGTATTATCTAGGTTTCTTAAACCCAAAAAATCACAAACAGACCCTATTTGCTTATTTTGACAGAGGATAGTCCCATCCTCATAAGAAACTAGGGATGGTAAATCCATATTCATCGTAATACTAATCAAAAGAGATTTTTCCATATATTTCTCCCTTCTAAGCCTAAGAGGCCCTCATGTATATAGATACATCTAAACTAGGTCTTCCTAGCAAAATACCTATATATAAATAATAGCACAGATATTTGATTTCTTAAATACCTGTGCCATTTAAACTTACTTATTTACCTACATTCTAGGCCTATTCATCTTGTAATTGTGATTAAATACTATTTCCTGCTGGCTTATGCTAGAAACTACTTACCACAACAGTTCTTATACTTCTTTCCACTTCCACATGGGCAAAGATCATTTCTACCTATCTTTTCCTCTACATGCTCTGGTGTAGACTTGCTTGGCTTTCTGTCTACCCCGTCCATATCTGGAGATTCTAGGTTATCTACATCAACAACCGCCTTTCTCTCAACTGGAACTTCTATCTGTATATTAAATAGGTAAGAAACTGTATCCTCCCTGATCAGCTTGTTCATTTCATCGAACATGTCAAAGCCTTCCATCTTATAGGCTATAACTGGGTCTATCTGACCTATAGCCCTAAGACCAATACCCTGACGCAGCTGGTCCATGGCATCTATATGGTCTATCCAGTGGTTGTCTACTGACTGAAGTAGTATTACTCTTTCTACTTCCCTCATTCTCTCAGATCCTATAAACTCTTCCTTTTCTGTATAAAGAGCTAATAGCCTTTCATATGTAGCTTCAAGAGCTTCAGATGATGTCATCTCAGCAAAGTTAAGGTCATCTATCACCCCACCTGGCAGGTACTTTCTATACATATGAGCCCTGTAACCAGCGTGATCAAATTCTTCCTTTTCATCAGTATAAAGGGCTACAGATTCTGTAATTACATCCCTCATCATCATCTGAATCTGGTCTTGTAGGTTCTCTCCAGATAATACTCTTCTTCTTTCAGCATAGATTATTTCTCTCTGCTTGTTCATTACATCGTCATATTCAAGGACATGCTTTCTGATACCGAAGTTCTTTCCTTCGACCTTCTTCTGTGCATTTTCGATTGACTTAGTAAGCATCCTATGCTCAATTGGAGTTTCATCATCAAGACCAAGCTTTTCAAGTAGACCCTGGACTCTTTCACTACCAAATAGTCTCATTAAATCATCATCAAGTCCTATATAGAACCTAGACTCACCTGGGTCACCCTGACGACCAGCACGACCTCTTAACTGGTTATCTATTCTACGAGACTCATGTCTCTCTGTACCCAATATACATAGACCACCGGCTTCTATAACCTCTAGCTGTTCAGCATCAGTCTGCAACTTATACTCTTCATACAACTTCTTATATGTCTTTCTTGCTGCATCATATTCTTCATTGTCTTCAACACCAGCTACTTCATTGGCTGAATTTACCCTGTTGATCATCTCGTCAGTGAAGTTTAACCTCTTCATTTCCTTTAGAGCCATGAATGATGGGTTACCACCTAGTAGTATGTCGGTACCTCTACCTGCCATATTTGTCGCAATCGTAACGGCACCTAGTCTACCTGCCTGGGCTATAATCTCTGCTTCCTTTTCGTGGAACTTGGCATTCAATACTTCGTGGGCTATTCCCTCTTCTGCCAATATACTTGAAAGTAACTCAGACTTTTCTATTGAAACAGTACCTACTAGGACCGGCTGCTTTCTTTCATGTCTTTCCTTTATATCCCTAGCAACCGCTCTGAACTTGGCCAACTGGTTGGCATATACAGAATCTGCTAGGTCCTTTCTCAACAATGGCTTATTAGTTGGAACCTGGAACACATCCATCTTGTAGATAGACTTGAATTCTTCTTCCTCAGTCTTAGCTGTACCTGTCATACCTGATAGCTTAGTATACATTCTAAAGTAGTTCTGGAATGTAATTGTAGCAAGAGTCTTTGATTCTCTCTGAATCGTCAAGCCTTCCTTGGCTTCTATAGCCTGGTGCAAACCATCAGAATACCTTCTACCAAACATCAAACGACCTGTAAACTCATCAACGATTATAATTTCATCGTCCTTGGCTACGTAGTCAACATCCTTCTTCATTATTACATGGGCCTTTAGGGCCTGGTTGATATGATGGTAAAGCTCTGTATGTTCCATAGTAGTTATGTTATCTACATTGAAGTATACTTCTGCCTTCTTTATACCAGTTTCTGTAAGAGAAACTGCCTTATCCTTTTCTTCCTTCTCATAATCATCCTCATTCAGCGTAAGTATAAATACATTAGCATCTGAATATAGGTGGGTAGACTTGTCTCCAGGTCCTGATATGATAAGTGGTGTCCTTGCTTCATCAACTAGGATTGAGTCAACCTCATCGACAATAGCGTAATTAAGCCCCCTCTGAACCATCTGTTCCTCGTGTATAACCATGTTATCCTTCAGGTAGTCGAAGCCATACTCATTGTTAGTACCATATGTGATATCACAATCATACTGTTGCTTTCTTACCTGAGGTGACTGTCCATGAACTATTACACCTACAGATAGGCCTAGAAACTCATATATCTTTGCCATCTGATCACGGTCACGCTTTGCAAGATAGTCATTAACTGTTACAACGTGTACACCCTTGCCTTCTAGGGCATTTAGGTATACTGGACAAGTGGCAACAAGGGTCTTACCTTCACCTGTCTTCATCTCAGCTATACGTCCCTGGTGTAAAACCATACCACCTATTAGCTGGACCTTAAAGTGTCTCATACCTAGTATTCTTGTTGAAGCTTCCCTTACAACTGCAAAGGCATCTACTAGTATATCGTCAAGTGTTTGTCCATTCTTTAGTCTTTCTTTGAACTCAGGCGTCATGGCCTTAAGCTCTGCATCTGTCATGGCTGCATATTTTTCCCCAGCCGCATCTATCTGATCAGCAATCTTACTAAACTGCTTTAAATCTTTTTTATCTGCCATATTAAAAAGGCTATCTAAAAAACTCATTCACGTCCTCCTCTTTTATTTACTTACAAAATTATTCGTACATAGTCTATTTTACCACAAATACGTAGTTTTGAATAGTTAAAAGATTTTTTAGTATTGATTTTTATTTAAATCTAATATATTATGAATATATTGCAGTAATTTATAATATACATTAAATTACATAATTATAACTAAAATGAGGGGTGAATATTTATTGAAAAAAACTATTAGCTTAAAATCTGAAAGTCTTAGGGATATCAGAACTATAACTGGTTCAGCCTTGCTGATGGCAGTAGCCGTAATTATTGACTTTTTTAGGATTGTATTTTCAAATATAATGGAGATATCCTTTAGCTTCTTGGCCTTAGCCTTGACTGGTATGCTATACGGTCCCCTTGTAGGAGGAGTCGTTGGGGGTATTTCGGACATAATCCAGTATATAGTGAGACCAAGTGGACCATTTTTCCCAGGCTTTACCCTAAATAGCATTATTTCAGGAGTTATTTTCGGTATCTTCTTGTATAAGCAGGAGCTAACAGTAAAGCGTGTAACTATATGTGTCTTAATTGAGGGTATCATCACTGTCCTAATCCTTACACCTATTTGGTTAAATATACTTTACGGTGCAAAGCTATTTGCTATACCTAGATTAATCAGGTTCATAGTAATGTTACCTATAAAGGTAGGTCTTATCTATGCCTTTGGTAGGGTAATGGAAAAACATAAGTTATTTGAAAAATTTAGGGCTGCCTAGCCTGCAATATAAATGGGATACAGCAAATATCCTATGAAAGAAAAAAGCTTTTTACTAGTGGCTACTAGTAAAAAGCTTTTTGTATTTAGCTGACCTGGTCTTTGACCCCACACTCGCCTGCTGGAACTTTCGCTTTGGGGTTACCGCACTACTAATCCTCTCGATTTTCTCGGCAGGACTTACCTCTAAGCCGCGCCATGCTCACTCTCCAATTTTTAGGAGTAGCTTACGTGGATCCTTTTGCCCGCGACTGGCTTGGACTTTCAACCACAGACCTAAATACTTTATTTAGTTTATAATTTTAACCCCTACTTGTCAATATCTTTTTCGTATTTTCCTGTTAAAAAGGTTAAAGATACTAGCTCTTGGGCTCCTGCTAGTCTTAAAACCTTGGATATTTCATCGACAGTGGCCCCAGTTGTAAATATATCATCTACTATAAGTATATTCTTACCATAAACTAGGTCTTTGGCTTCTTCCTTTAGCTTAAAGGAATTTTTCAGCATCCTCCTTCTTTCCTGTGATGATAGGCCGTGTAACTTGTCTGTATTCTTGACCCTTTCTACTAGGCTTACCATTGGCAGGCCTATAAGATCTGCCAGGTAAGCTCCTATTTTCTCAGCCTGATTAAAGCCCCTAGCCTCTAGTCTCTTCTTATTAAGAGGAACGAAGGTGATTATATCCATCCTGGCTACCAGGTCTTGATGTGATTCTAGTAAGGAGTCAGCCATTATTTCTCCTATTATCTTGGCCATATAGGTTTTAGCACTATATTTTAGCTTGAATACCATGAGTTTTGATAAGTCTCCATACTCTATAAAGCTAATATTTCTGTCAAACAAAAACCTCTTCCCTTGACAATAGGGACAAGCCTCTATTGGTCTATCAAGCTCCAGGCTGGTATTTATGGTAGGTTTTCCACAGCACTCACAAGAATTGTGTATAAAAATGATCTTCTCTAGGCATTTTTTACATATGGAATACCTATTTGACCTAGATATTGGCATATGGCAAAATATACAATTCAAATTCTGTGGATAAACCATATCCAAAATGATTTTCCAAATTTTTTCAAACATAAAAGCCCCCTTAATTAGGAGGCAATTACGTAAATATTATACTAATAAAAAAAACTAGCTTTGTTATCTTATTATACCTCGACTATGAAAAATCCTGCTTCTAATCTTCAATTATTGAATTTAATTTAAAACTAGTCAGCTTGTAGGACAGGTTTGAATGCCTATCCTGGTTCATATTATTGGATATCATATAATCTAGATACTTTTTGTTACCAACTATGACAACCAGCTTCTTGGCCCTCGTTACAGCTGTATACAAGAGATTTCTACTCAATAGCATAGGTGGTCCCCAGGTCATTGGTATAACAACTATAGGAAACTCACTACCCTGACTTTTGTGGACTGTTGTACAAAAACAGTGGTCAAGCTCTGATAGCTCGTCATACTTGTACTTAAAAATTTTATATTCATCAAAAAGAACATATATGGTCTTGTTATGCTTGTCTATATGGTAGATATATCCTATATCCCCATTATAGATACCTTCTCCATAGTCTGTGTTTTTTTCATTTTCCCACTTTTTGGAGTAGTTGTTCTTTATCTGCATCACCTTGTCCCCTACCCTGAAGGTCCTTTTCATAAGCTCAACCTCCTGCCTTTCACCCCTTGAAGGGTTTAGGGTCTCCTGTAGGTTTATATTTAGGCTATGTACACCCGCTAAGCCCTTACGCATTGGCGATAGGACCTGGATGTCTTTGACGGAATCAACCTTATAAAAACTTGGTAAACGTCCCTTTACTAGACTCTTTATTTCCTCTAGTATTTCAGAATCCTCTTCCTTGTTTATAAAGTAAAAGTCTGTATCCTTTTTGTTGGCAACAATATCCTGCCCCTTATTAATCCTATGGGCATTAACTATTATGTCGCTTTCCTGGGCCTGCCTAAATATTTCTGTCAGCCTTATAGTAGTAATTACACCTGAGGAAATAATATCTCCTAGCACATTACCGGCCCCTACTGATGGTAGCTGGTCTACATCGCCTACCAGGACTAGCCTGGTCTTTGGTGAGACTGCCTTTAATAGGGCATCCATAAGAAATATATCTATCATAGAAGACTCATCAACAATTATTACGTCGGCCTCTATGGGTTCTTCTTCATTTTTCATAAATATAGACCTATCATCTGTATCGAAGGACATCTCTAGAAGCCTATGTATGGTCTTGGCCTCCTTACCTGTTGTCTCTGTCATTCTTTTAGCAGCACGCCCTGTTGGAGCTGCTAAGGCAACCTTATTCTTGTTTAAGTTAAATAGGTTTATTATGGTATTAATTGTGGTTGTCTTGCCTGTTCCTGGTCCTCCTGTCAGTACCATAACCCCATTTTCAAAGGCGGCTCTTACAGCCAGCTTTTGGTTATAGTCAAGGAAAAGGGACTGGTCCTCTTCAAATCTTTCCATCTCTCTATCTATATCAATTTTTAAGTCCCTGTGCTCATAGGAGTTTAATCTAATTAACCTATTACATACACCTACCTCTGCCTTGTGGTACTTGGCCAGGTATATAATATTGTAGTCTCCAAGCCTTTCAATCACTATCTTCCTCTCTAGGGCCATCTCGTATATCATAGTGTCGATTAGGTCCATATCGAGGTCAAGCAACTTTTGTGACTCTGACCTCACAAGGTCCTCTGGCAAAAAGGTATGTCCACTATTAATAGAGTTTTTCAGGACATGGAGTATTCCCTTTTCTATCCTGTATTCTGAGTCTTTTTCTACACCTGACTTTTGTGCTATCTCATCAGCAATTGTAAAGCCTATACCCACTACCCTATCCACTAAAAGGTAGGGATTTGTCCTGATTACATCTAGAGATTTTTCACCGTAAATCTTGTAAATCTTCATGCTCATCCTTGGGCTGATCCCATAGGGAGATAGGGCTACTATTACATTTTTAACTCCCATATTTTCCTGGTAACTCTCTATTATGGGCTGGAGTTTTTTCTTGCCAATTCCCTCAATTTCAAGGAGTCTTTCAGGCTCATTTTGTATGACATTTAGGGTTTCTAAACCAAACCTTTCAACTATCCTCTTGGCTGTCTTCTCACCTACACCCCTAATCACACCTGATGATAGGAAGGAAAGTATCCCACTAATGGTAGAAGGAACCACAATTTCGTAGGAATCTACATTTAGCTGTCTACCATATTGGTCATGTACCTTCCACTCACCCTTGACTAGGATATTCTCGCCGGCAGTTAG
>NZ_CDRRTB010000078.1:0-8809 GCF_977045075.1 Peptostreptococcus sp.
CCATAGCCGCCATTATAGGTAGACTTCTGACTTGAGAACTCGCTATCATCATCTATTGACTTTACTTCACTAGCTATCAGTGATACATCTTCATCCCCCCTGATACTAATCTTACCCTTTATCAGCACTATCTGGTCTTCCTTAATCAGGCTCTTGTATTTTTCTAAGACTCTTGGGAAGACTACTACTTCCATAGTACCATAAAGGTCTTCAAGATTGATAAAGGCCATTATCTCATTATTTTTTGTAGTGAAGGACTTTTTGGATATTATCATTCCTCCCACAATATGGTCTTGGTCATTTATCTCTAATAGCTTTTCAGGTTCTTCCCTAAGCTTGTTAATACGGGCATTTGTAATAGATATTCTATCTTCTAATTTGTTCGTATATTCAGATAGGGGATGTCCAGATACATAAAGTCCTAGGACCTCTTTTTCCATATCTAGTTTAATCCTATCCTTAAACTCTTCAACCCTGTCTATCCTACCTAATTCAAGTTCATCCTGTTTGCCCATATCTGCAAACATATCAAACATAGATATCTGCCCTTCTACATTCCTCTTCTTGTCCCTACTAATAGAGTCTAGGACATCCTCAAAAGCAAACATTAGGCTGGCCCTGTTATCACCTGTTGAGTCAAAAGCACCACACTTTATTAGGCTTTCTATAGTCTTCTTATTGGCAAACTTAGAATCTATCCTCTTTACCAGGTCTGTAAGATTCTTATATGGTCCATTGGCCTCCCTCTCTGCGACTATATTATCTATGGCATTGGCCCCAACATTTTTTACTGCAGCCAGACCAAACCTAATATGGTCTCCATCTACAGAAAACTTGGAATATGACTTATTAATATCTGGAGGTAGAACCTCTATCCCTATAGAGTTACACTCTCTCATATACTCAACAACCTTATCATTATTACCCATTACAGAGGTCATAAGGGCCGCCATAAATTCTACTGGATAGTAGGTTTTTAAGTAGGCTGTTTCATATGACAAGACACCGTATGCTGCTGCATGAGACTTATTAAAGGCATACTTAGCAAAGTCAATCATATCATCAAAAATCTGGTTGGCTATATCCTCTGGCACACCATTTCTTACACAGCCGGCAATTTCTATATTATCATTTTCATCTAGCTTACCATGGATAAAGTACTGTCTCTCCTTTTCCATGACATCCATCTTTTTCTTACTCATGGCCCTACGCACAGAGTCACTACGACCCAGGCTATAGCCACCTAGGTCCCTTACCACCTGCATTACCTGTTCCTGATAAACTAGACATCCATATGTCACATCTAGTATAGGCTTTAGCTTCTCATGTAGGTATGTAACCTGGTCAGGATTATTCTTGCAATTTATATAGGTCGGTATAGAGTCCATTGGCCCTGGTCTAAATAGGGAAATTCCTGCAACTATATCTTCAAAGCAATTCGGCTTTAGTTGCTTCATAAAGTTCCTCATACCGCCACTTTCCAGCTGGAAAACACCCAGAGTATTGGCCTGGGATATCAGGTCAAATACCTTTGGATCATTGTATTCCATCTTACTAAAATCTATCTTTTCCTTGTAGCCCTTCTTTTCACGGTTTACTTCGATTAGGTCAAGGGCATCCCTGATAACAGTCAGGGTTCTTAGACCTAGGAAGTCCATCTTTAGAAGTCCTAGTTCTTCAATTGTTGTCATTGTAAACTGGGTAGTGATGGAGTCCTGGTTCTTGTACAATGGTACATACTCATATACAGGTTTCTTAGAAATAACCACTCCTGCCGCATGGGTAGATGCATGCCTAACCATACCCTCCATTTCCTTGGAAATATCAATAATTTCCTTTACCTCATGGTCTGCCTCATATAGGTCCCTAAGGTTCGGATTCATATCAAAGGCCTTATCTATAGTCATTCCTAGGGCGAAAGGTATTTCCTTGGCCACACTATCCACCTTGTTGTAGGCAATGTCTAAGACCCTACCTACATCCCTAATAGCCAGCTTGGCCCCCATTGTACCAAAGGTTATAATTTGTGCAACGTGGTCTATACCATACTTCCTCTTCACATAGTCTATAACCTCTTCACGTCTTTCGTAGCAAAAGTCTATATCTATATCAGGCATGGTTACTCTCTCAGGATTCAGGAAACGCTCAAAAAGTAGGCTGTACTTGATAGGGTCTATGTCTGTAATCTTTAGTGTGTAAGCTACTATAGATCCTGCCGCTGATCCTCTGCCTGGACCAACCATTATATTATTCTGCTTGGAATAATTGATAAAATCCCACACTATTAGGAAGTACTCTATATATCCCATATTTGCTATTACTTCTATTTCATAATTCAACCTATCTCTTAGGGCCTGGTCAACATTACCATCCTCATCTCCATACCTTTCAACCAAGCCTTGGTTACATATATGCTGAAGGTATGTCAAGGCCGTATAGCCTTGAGGAACATCAAAGGTAGGAATATGGTAGCTATCAAAGTCAAATTCCACATTACACCTTTCAGCTATCTCAAGTGTATTATCAATTGCTTGTGGAGCAAAAGTAAATAGACCCTCCATTTCTTCCCTAGACTTTATATAAAATTCATCATTAGGGAACTTCATCCTTGATGGATCATCCAGTGTCTTTTGCATCTGTATACACATCAAAACATCCTGTATCCTTGCATCCTCCCTATATACATAGTGGGCATCATTTGTTGCCACTAGTGGAATATCCATATCCTTGGATAACTTTAGAAGTCCTGTGTTTACTTCCTTGTCCTCTGCCAGCTTGTGATCTTGGACCTCTAAGAAAAAATTATCCTTACCAAATATATCTATGTATTCCTGGGCCAAGGACCTAGCCCTGTCAAAATTTCTAGCTAGAATGGCCTTTGGTATCTCACCGTTTAGGCAGGCTGATAGGCATATAATACCTTCAGAATACCTTCTTAGGTGGTCCTTATCAGTCCTTGGCTTGTAATAAAAACCATCGACATAGGCATCTGATACTATCTTAATAAGGTTCTTGTATCCTTGGTTATTTTCTGCCAATAAAATTAAATGAGAGGAATACTTGTCAAGGGTTGAATCCTTGCTCTCCATATCTCTAGGGGCTAAATATACCTCACAACCAATTATGGGCTTTATACCTGCAGACTTACATTTTTTATAGAAGTCTACTACACCAAACATAGACCCATGGTCTGTAATTGCGCAGGCAGTCATACCTAGGTCCTTAACCCTTGATATTAACTTGTCTAGCCTGGAAAAACCGTCTAAGAGGCTGTATTCTGTATGGACATGCAAATGGCAAAAGTCCTTCTTCTCTGTATTTTCCATATTTACCCCCTTCTTAAAATAGCTGATGCATGAGCACCAGCCTAGAATAAGTCATCAATAGATACCTGATCCCTATATTGATCAGCAATTTTTTCGATTTTTTTAAACCTATGATTGACGCCAGACTTACCAAGAGGAGGATGCATTTTTTCACCCAATTCCTTCAGACTGATATCTTCATTTTCCAATCTCAAAAGAGCCAATTCTTGTAGGTTTTCAGGTAGCTTACTTATACCTATAGTCTTCTGTATTATCAGGATGTTCTCCACCTGCTTAACCGCCGCATCCACCGTTTTGGATAGGTTGGCAGTTTCACAATTTACAATCCTATTAACCTTGTTACGCATATCCTTTACTATCTTTATATTCTGTAACTTGAACATGGCCTTGTGGGCCCCTATCATGGCTAAGAGGTCTGATATCTGTTCACTTTCCTTTAGGTATACTACATGATAGTTCTTTCTTAAAACTATCTTACTGGTAAAGCCCATGGAATTAATCAAATCACTTAATTCATAGGCATAGTCTTCATTATTTGTAACAATTTCCATATGGTAGTTTTTTTCTGGATCATTTATGGAACCAGATCCCAAAAAAGCCCCCCTTACATAGGCATAGGCCTCTTCTGAGCTATCTACTATCTTCCTAGGTATATCATTTTTGGAGAAAAAGCTATCTTCTCTTTCTAATATACCCAGGTCAACCAATAATTTTGCTGCCCCCATTTCTGGAGTAACAGTCAAAACATAGCTGTTGTTTTTCTTTAACATTTGATTTTTATTAACTGTGATACTAGTGTTTATATCAAAGCAGGTCTTTAAGAGCTTGAATATTTTTCTAGCTATAGAATTCAACTCTGTCGTTATCTTAAGACTCATCTTCATATTTCCAGCAAACTGTATACTACCAGCCTGCCTAATGATTGCAGACAGCTCTGCTATATCTGCCTTTTGGTTAGGATTGTCAATCCTCGCTAGTTCATTTTTCGCTTCTGTAGAAAAAGACATTTTCTATTGCCCCTTTTTAATTTCCTTTAGGGCTACCCTTATAATTTCCTTTTCATCGTCATATCTAGCCATATTTACAACCCTGTCAATATGGATGAACTTAGCATCGACAAAGCCCTCTTCCTTCTGAGGTATAGTGTCCATACACTTTGTATTCATCAGGTACCAGTATACAATCTTGTGTACTTGTTTTGTGTGGTCCCAATTTTCCTTATATGTATAGTGGATTTCTCCCAAGTATTTATCTATATTGGCCTTTACGCCAGTTTCCTCTTTTACTTCCCTTAGGGCAGCCTCCTCGTGACTCTCTCCTGACTCTATCTTTCCCTTGGGTAGGACCCAATCACCATTGTATTTTCTCAATAGTAAGATAGCATTGCCTAGAAGAACGACCCCTCCTGCACTTTGCTCTTCTCTCATAGTATCACTCCTTAAATATATATAATCAAATGTTATTTATCGTTTTTAGCCTTTATAGCTATGTCTACTACTGCCTTTGATACCATTTCAGCATCATGACGTATGTAGCCATTCTTTATTTCAATTAATTTCTCTTCAATGCATTTTATGCCCATAGCCTCTAGGCCATCCCTTTGTTCCTTGTCCAACATAACAAGCTCTGCCCCATCCTTGGCATATCTTTCGAACACACCCTGAGGTAGGTACTCATTGTTGACTAGAACATAGTCTATAAAGTTAATACCAGCATGGTCAACTATGACCTTTACATGGTCAAGGACATTCTTGCCACCTGTTTCACCTGGCTGGGTCATTATATTACAGACATAAACCTTAGGTGCCCTCGTAGTTGATAGGGCATCTACTACACCTTCAACCAATAGGTTTGGAAGGATACTCGTATATAAACTTCCTGGTCCTATGGCTACTGCATCGGCATTTTTTATGGATGTAACCACTTCATCAAGTGGCTTGGCATCCGGATTATCTAAATAAATTTTTTTAATTGCACTCTTAGTTTTTCTAACCTGGCGTGGTATATTTGATTCTCCAACCACAGTTTCTCCATTTTCTAGCTCTGCTATCAGGTTTATATTATCCAATGATACTGGCAATACCCTTCCTGTTACAGCAAATACCTGGCCCATCTTGTAGACAGCCGTTTCAAAATTATCATATATACCTGTCATAGCTGCAAGAAATAAGTTGCCAAAACTTTGGCCCTTAAGGCTTCCATCTGGGAACCTATACCTCATAACCTCACTCATGGCTGGCTCCATATTAGCCAAGGCCAATAGACAGTTTCTTATATCTCCTGGCGGTATCATACCCAAGTCCTCTCTCAAGACACCTGAACCTCCACCATCATCTGCTACAGTTACTATTGCAGTTATATTTTTTGTTTCATGCTTAAGGCCTCTCAGAAAAACCGACTGGCCTGTACCACCACCTATAACTACTACATTAGGATCATCCTTCTTATAGGTGAACATTTCCATTTGCTTCATATTCTGTTCAACAGTCTTTTTATATAGCTTGGCAACCTTATAAAGTACCACTAGGGCCAATATAAAGGCTAGTATACTCAAGAACGGTAGCACTAACGAAACAATCTCCCATTTACTCATAATGTCACCCCTAATCTAGCTTTGCATCCCTATGTTTTTTGACTGCCCTGTAGCCCTTGTCGTTCAAATAATCATATGTGTAGTTGGCAATTGTGACGGACCTATGCCTACCGCCTGTACAACCTACACCAATAACTAAATGTTGCTTGCCTTCATTGATATATTCAGGTATCAAGAAGTCTAACATGTCAAAAAACTTTTCGATAAAATCATGACTCACCTTTGAGTCCATTACAAAATCTCTTACATCCTGGCTATCACCAGTCTTTGGCCTAAGCTCTAAATCATAGTATGGGTTAGGTAAAAATCTTACGTCCATAACCAAGTCCGCATCTGTTGGCAGACCATACTTAAATCCAAAAGATACTACCGAGATAGTTATATTAGGACTTTCAAGTCCATCACCCTCATCGTATATACTGGCAATTTCAGCCTTAAGGTCCTTAGGCTTCATATTGGTTGTATCAACTATCATCTTAGAAACCCTCTTTAAAGGTTCCATTATTACCCTTTCCTTTTTAATGCCGTCTGAAATCTGTGAATTTACAGCCAGCGGGTGGTTACGCCTAGTCATCTTGTATCTCTTGATCAAGACGTCATCATCACAATCTAAGTAGATCATATCATACTTAAAATTGGCCGCGCTCAACTGGTCAAGAGCCGAATTAAGAGTCTGAAAAAACTCCCTTCCCCTTATATCTATACCTAGGGCCACCTTGTCAATATTTGAATTCCCATGGAAAAATAATTCTGCAAAATTCACTATCAAGGCAGGAGGTAAATTATCTACACAATAAAAGCCTATATCTTCCAAGGCTCTCATGGCCTCACTCTTGCCTGAACCTGACAATCCAGTTACTATGACAAACTTCATAAAAAACCTCCTTTAACATTACCTACTCAGTCTCTATATATCACTAATCCTTGACCAGGTTTACTATCCTAGCAGGGTCTAGTCCACTTTCCTCTACTATTTCATATGCCCTTTCAAAATTAGCTATATTTTCAGGCTTATGGGCATCAGAGCCTATGTAAAACTTCAGGTCCATATGACTAATGTCTCTTATCATCTCAGGGCTTAGCCTATTGTGATGACCATTAATTTCTAAGCCTGTATTAGTTCTTACTGCAGCCTGAGCTACCTCTACAATATCTACCTGACCCTTGTCTCCTGGATGGGTAATGTACTTTAAGTCATACCTCTCCATAGCCTTAATAAGGGCCCTAGTATTATATTTTTTCGAAAATAGCCTTCCCGAAAACAAGAAATTATCTATATGGTGGAGAATAGACCTAAGTGATGTTGGTCTAGACCCGTAGTGGTAGCCCGCCAAGATATAATCAAAATAGTGAACCATATCGTCTGGCATATCTATCCTACCAGTGTCATCTAAAATATTACACTCCATCCCCATCAGCACCTTAATCTGCGGATATTTCTTGTTTAGTCTATCTATTTCTTCTCTTTCTTTTTTTGCATTTTTTCTCGATAGTCCATAGAAATTATGGTTAAATCCGTGTTCAGAAATACCAATAACCTCAAGCCCCTTATCTATGGCAGCAAGGACGTTTTCTTCTATCGTTCCCTTGGCATGCCTTCTATTTTCATTATTACCACAACTATAAATCGTATGTGTATGGTAATCTGCAAGAATTTTCATAGTCACCTCCAGATTACTAAAAATAAGTGCCTAAGTATCTACTTAGACAATTATTCCTCATCCTCGCCTAGGATCTTTACCTCTTCCTCAAGATGTACACCCTGACATTCAAATACTGTCTTCTTTATATGTTCGATCAGGTCTACTATATCCTTGGCACTTGCCTTATTGTAGTTTATGACAAATCCAGAATGCTTGCTTGATACCTGAGCACCTCCGATAGATACACCCTTAAGATTGGAATCCTGTATTAACTTTCCTGCAAAGTAACCAGTAGGTCTCTTAAATGTACTGCCTGCACTCGGATACTCTAATGGTTGTTTAGTCCTTCTCTGAAGGGCTAGATCTTCCATCCTAGCCTTAATTTCTGCATAGTCTCCCTTTTCTAGTGATATTATAGCTGAAATAGCTATCCAACTTTCATCAGTCAGTCTACTATGCCTATAGCCAAAATTCATTTCTTCATTTGTAAATTCTACTATCTGACCTTCAATATTCATCAGTCTTACAGACTTAACTATGTTCTTCATTTCTCCACCATAGGCACCTGCATTCATAGCAAGGGCACCACCCAGTGTTCCTGGTATACCTGAAGCAAACTCAAAGCCAGTTAGGGACTTTTCCATAACAGCCCTGCCTATAACAGATAGTAGGGCACCAGACTGAATTTCTACCTCTGTACCTCTTATTTCAAAGTCGCTAAAGTTGTCTGATATTTCTATTACCAGACCTCTGAAGCCACCATCTTTTATCAATATATTACTACCATTTCCCTTAACTAAAAATGGAATATTTAACTCATTAACCATCTTAAAAATATTGCCTATTTCTTCCTCAGTTTTTGGTCTAACTAGAATATCAGCAGGACCACCAACCCTGAAGGATGTACGTTTATTCATTGGTTCATCTATGTAAATTGAATTTTCATCTATAATTTGACTTAATAGATTATAAATTTCTTTTTTATCCATCATATCCTCCTTTTAAAATATCTAATAATCTACCACCTTATATGATAACCAATACAGAAAAAAATAACAATAGTTTTTGAAAATAAATTATTTTTCATTATTTTTAATTGCGACTGTTAACTTGTTTGAAAACTCAACTGCTGCATCATTTCCTAACTGTCTTTGCCTATAGTTCATAGCAGCTACCTCTAGTATAAGAGCTGTATTTCTACCTGGTCTTACTGGTACTACTAACTTTTCTATTTTTTCACCCAGCAT
>NZ_CDRRTB010000079.1:0-8771 GCF_977045075.1 Peptostreptococcus sp.
CTGGTACATTAAAGATAGATGATAGGGTGGTAAATGATGTAGAGCCAAAGGATAGAGATATAGCCATGGTATTCCAGAATTATGCCCTATATCCACATATGACAGTATATGATAATATGTCTTTTTCGCTTAAGCTAAGAAAGATGGACAAGCAGGAAATAGATAAGAAGGTAAAGGAAGCTGCAAAGATACTTCAGCTAGAAAACCTATTAGACAGAAAGCCTAAGGCCCTATCTGGTGGACAGAGACAGAGAGTTGCCCTAGGTAGGTCTATAGTTAGAAATCCTAAGGTATTCTTGATGGATGAGCCCCTATCAAACCTGGATGCTAAGCTTAGAACAGAGATGAGAGCCCAGATATCAAAGCTACACAAGGACCTTGGAGCTACATTTATATATGTAACACATGACCAGACTGAAGCCATGACAATGGGTGACAGGATAGTTGTAATGAAGGACGGTGTAGTTCAGCAGATAAACAAGCCTAAGGTTTTATATGACAATCCAGTTAACAAGTTTGTAGCCAGCTTTATAGGTAGTCCCCAGATGAACTTTATGGATGCTGAAATCCTTAAAGATGGTGAAGATATAGTAGCAAGCCTACCAGGTAAGGAAGCAAAATTCCTAATTCCTAAGGGTAAGGCTGCCTTCCTTGAAGAAAAGGGATATGTAGGTAAGACTATTATAATTGGTATTAGACCTGAAGATATACATAAGGAGAAAGTATTCCTTGATATGTCTGAAAACAGCCAGTTTAAGGCCGACGTAGTAATCAGAGAGCTAATGGGAGCAGAAATATATGCTTACCTTGATTTCAAGGGAACAGAATTGATAGCTAAGTTTGATGGTAGAAGTGATATAATGCCAAAACAGACACTAGATCTAGCTCTTGATATGAATAGAATGCACTTCTTTGATAAGGAAACAGAAGAAAATATCCTATTTGATGCAGAATAATATATATTTTTACATTCTATGATATCGCGTAAGATAAATCCATAAAAATAGCCTTGGTTAGAGGAGAATCCTCGCCAAGGCTATTTTACTTCTAATTATCATGTCTAATTTTATGGTTGTATAATATTGGTTGTATAATATTTAGCGTTGGTGAGAGAAAAAGTTCTCTCCCAACGCTAAATTTTTGCAAAAAAATATGAACACACATCAAATCTCATGTATAATTTAAATCACGACAAATAAAAAACAAGGAGAAATAATATGTGTTCTAATACTAGTATAACAGAAATCTTAGGAATTAACGATAACAATTTAGTAATTTTAAGTAACGAGAAAGAAAATATTAAGGGGATAGAATATACAGTACTAAGGGGAAAGCTTTTGTATATGCCATTTCCTATAATATAATAAATAGTTACACAAAGCAAATAAAAACCTTTTTTAGCTTATTGCAATAAATTATAAGTATCTGTTATAATAGCCGTGTACAGATATCAGGAATTTGACAGGTTTATAATTTAAGGAATATATGGATATGTTTGATGATAGAATAAAGAAAGATATAGATAATATAATTTTAGTAGTTTTTATTTTAGTAAGTACATCCCTCTTAACGGATGTTTTTTACAGTGTAGTGCTCGGTGTTTCGACTGCATTTGGAATTGATATTACGGAATGGGCTTCAAATAATGATTTTTTTATGGATACCTTATTTTGCTTTTTTGCGGTACCTTTGTTTGGTATATGGTTTATTACAAGATTTGGCAATAAAAGACATGAGAATCAGCTTTCTTTGATGCCTGCACTTTCGGTAACAGCTTTTGGAGTAGGCGGAATTGCGATGCTCTGGCTTTCATTTTTAAGTAAGATACTTGGGAATGTGGCTGTAATATCTGAAAGTATGGATAATTTTAGAGAGTCATGGTCTGGTATGGACAGTGAACCATATATATGGGTATTTATGTCGGTTGTAATTGCTGGTCCTATATTTGAAGAAATTGTATTTAGAGGTCTTATATATAATTATATTGAAGAATTAGGTTCAAGTACCGCAGCGATTATAGTTTCAGGTATAACTTTCGGAATATGGCATGGAGAACCTGTACAGATGGTATATACCGCATTTATGGGCATAGTGTTAGGGATAGTATATTATAGAACAAGATCGCTTAAATATACAATATATGTGCATATAGTAAATAATCTGCTTTCAACTCTACCACCTTTCCTTGACACTGATATTAACAATGCTGCAATAAGTTATATATCTTATATAATGATAATACCTATGCTTGTAATAGTGTACAATATGTCAAAATACAGATATAATGATATGCCTTGTAAGGAAAATATAATGAGTGAAAAATAAAATGACAAAATGAATGTTTACCTTTAAAAGATGTTGAGTATTGGATAAAGGATACAAAGGAGATTGCTGACCTTGCAGATGATGAAGGCGATAAGATTACTTCAGATATATTTAATGGCTATCTTAAAGAATACCAGAAACTTGAGTGGATGCTTAAATCATATGTAGAATAACAATATGTATTGAGGGCTTGTCGGTAAATAGATAACTTAAAAATAGGGAGTGAGTGGCTCATTTTGAGTCACACACTCCCTAAACTTTTCCTGAAAAGAAAAGAGATGGCTAACTACAACTATCTCTCTCCGTTACATGTTATAATGTAACTATGCACTCAGCTAACTGTTATCTTACGCAAATATGCGAGGAATACCATCTATTGACCGTATTGTAGATTTATGTCAAAGAGATATTGCTTTTATTTGGCTCACTCAATGAAGGTTTATATGATAATGCGTCTATGGAAAGATACTTCAATACGCTGAAAAACGACCTTATTTGTCAGCATTATTACCATTCAGAGAAAGAACTCTATACAGCAATCGAAGAATTTGCGTATGTTCAATATAACCATGTTCGTCCGCATTCTTATAATAATTACAAAAGGCCATATGAGGCACGCTATAGGGTTATATAAACCCCATAGTAAAAATTAGGTTGTAATGTTACAAAAACACTTGACCACAACAGTCTCATCTTTTATTATGTATTATATAAAGAATTTGGAGGTATTTATTACTAATATCTGCTTGATTTATGTATAGCAATAATCTATAACATTATTATATGTTTTTTTAAAAAATATTATATTAATAGTTTTAGTGGATTTAGTAGAATCCAGTATTAAAGTTTTTTGCTTAATTTTATCATTCAATGAATTAATTAATTTTTAAGACGAAGGGGATTGTTATGAGAAAAGAAAGATTGATTGCATTTACAGATGCAGTACTCGCAATAATAATGACAGTTTTGGTATTAGAACTGGAAAAACCGTCAGCACCTACTTTAGAACAATTCTGGGCGTTACGACATAGTTTTTTTGCGTATTTTCTTTCATTCTTTTGGCTTGGCTCATTATGGATGGCATTAAATGGATTGTGGGAGAATGTTAAAAGAATTTCTACTCCTGTTATTTGGTGGAGCTTAGGACTCTTGTTCACATCTTCATTTTTACCTTATGCAACAGGGCTTGTAAGCACTTATTTTAATAATAGAACAATACAAGTATTTTATGGAATAATAGCTATTGTAACAACAGTATTTAACTGGTTTTTGCATAAGTCTTTAGAGTCTCCTAATTCTGATAATAAAGAATTAATTGTTGCAATTGGAGTCTATAGGAAACTGTTAATACCAGATATAGTAATAAAAATAATTGGCTTGATACTGGCTGTTTTGGTATATCCACCTATAATGATGTACAGTGTATTAATTGCAGCTGCGTATATTATTACCCTTAAACATATCAAAGGTATTTAAGATAACGGATGAATATAAAACCCCGACTTCATCGGGAGTGTAAATAGGCACAGAAAAAGCACATAACTGAAAGATTTTGGCTCTATGTCAAATAACGTTGGTGATAATTTAAATCAACAAAATCTATTAAATTATGCGGCAGCATCCATAGCAAACTGATAGCTATGCATGTTGCCCTTTTGTATCTTATACCTTTCCATTAGCATTATCCTTGCCTTAAAATTTCTAAAACTCCTATATCCGTAGGATACTCTTTTAATTACCTTTATCTTATTGTTTTTGACCTCCACCATAGCACTCGTATAGTCATATTTTAATGAGTGGTTGATTGTATAATCAAGTTGAACAATTAAATAAAAAATCCATAGCTATACTTCTGTGGTAGGATGTAGGTGTAAAATCAACAATTAACCAAAGGAGTTATCACTATGGATCATGTATATTTTACCACAATTAAACATGAAAGATGTAGACTATATTGCTGACATAGAAATATGGTGTAACAGCTTGCCACGTAAAATACTAAATTATCGTACACCGGATGAAGTCTTCGAAGATAAGCTTGACCTTATATATCGACAGACAGCTTCGTGATATGGATTTTTAGTTATCAATGTTCAACTTATTATTGCAATTTATGTAAAATATAAAATACTTGTTTAAGTTAAACTTAAAGGGGAATAATATACACATGAAGATTAATTTACGGGTAGGATAGATAAAAATCTGAATTTTACTTGCAATTTAATTATTGATGTGGTAGAATGTATACATCTTAGATATATGCTATGAAAAAGGAAGAGTAGGGTGGCAATCATCTATAGAGAAGTTGGATCATCGGCTGGAAGTCCAACTAGACAGACCTATCTGAAAACTACCTTTGAGCAGAACTTATTAGCCTAGGTGAAAGTGTTCGGTTGACTACCTTATAGTCTTTTGAGTGTCCAGAGTCTATCTGGAAACTTGGGTGGAACCGCGATTATTCGTCCCAATTCTTTATGAATTGGGATTTTTTTTATACAAATTTGAGCCTTATAATACTCGAGAAACTTGTAAGACTCAAAGAAGGATCCTTGTATAAAAAAACCTGGACTTTTACTAAGTATAGTAAAGACTAAAGAATTAAATTATGGAGGTATAGATATGTTAAAGATTGAATTAAGAGATGGCAACTTTGTAGAAGTTGAAAAAGGTGCATCACTTTTAGATGTTGCTAAGGGTATTAGCGATGGCTTTGCTAGAAGTGTACTGATTGGTGCAGTAGATGGTAAACTAGAAAGCCTAAATAAGAAGTTAGACAAGGATTGTAAGGTTGACTTCTATAAGTTTGACGATGAAGAAGGTAAGGAAGTATTCAGACATACTTCAGCCCATATATTCGCCCAGGCAGTTAAGAGATTATGGCCTGAGGCTAAGTTAGCTATAGGTCCTGCTATAGAAAATGGCTTCTACTATGACTTTGACCTAGACTATAGACTAGTTCCAGAGGATCTAGAAAAAATAGAAGCTGAAATGAAAAAGATAGTTAAGGAAGACTTACATATAGAAGGCTTCGAGGTTTCTAAGGAAGAGGCTATTAAGATGATGGCTGAAAGAGGAGAAGACTACAAGGTAGAAATGATAAATGACCTACCTGATGGTGAGATAATCTCTATGTATAGGCAGGGAGAATTTGTAGACCTATGTAGGGGACCACACCTAGAGTCTACTAAGAAGGTCAAGGCCTTTAAGCTACAGTCAATAGCGGGTGCTTATTGGAGAGGTGATGAAAACAACAAGATGCTTCAGAGAGTATACGGTACTTCATTTGAAAAGAAGAAGGACCTGGATGCCCACCTATTTATGTTGGAAGAAGCTAAGAAGAGAGACCATAGAAAGATAGGCAAGGAATTAGGCCTATTTATGATACCTAATGAAGGTCCTGGATTCCCATTATTCTTACCAAGAGGTACTGCCCTAAAGGCTGCCCTAATGAAGTATTGGGAAGAAGTACATAGGGAAGCCCACTATGTTGAAATAGAAACTCCTATAATCTTAAATAGAAAGCTTTGGGAGACTTCAGGACACTGGTTCCACTATAAAGAAAATATGTATACTGTTCAGATAGACGAAGAGGATTACGCAATTAAGCCAATGAACTGTCCAGGAGCCATGTTATTCTACAATTCGCAGCTACACTCTTATAGGGACTTCCCAATGAGGGTTGCTGAAAGAGGTAGGGTACATAGACATGAGTTGTCAGGAGCACTACACGGATTGATGAGGGTTAGAGCCTTTACTCAGGACGATGCCCATATCTATTGTTTGCCAGAACAGATTAGAGATGAGGTTAAGGAAGTAATCGACCTAATAGACAAGGTATACAAGCAGTTTGGATTTAGTTATCATGTAGAGCTATCTACTAGACCAGAGGATTCAATGGGAACTGATGAAGAATGGGCAATTGCTGAAGATGGTCTAAGGGGTGCCTTAGAAGAAATGGGTATTGATTATAGAGTTAATGAAGGTGATGGTGCCTTCTATGGTCCAAAGATAGACTTCCACCTAAAGGATTGTCTAGGAAGAACTTGGCAGTGTGGTACTTGCCAGTTAGATATGCAGTTACCTCAGAGATTTGATGCTACATATGTTGGTAAGGATGGAGAAAAGCATAGACCAGTTATGCTACATAGGGTTGTCCTAGGATCTATAGAAAGATTCATAGGTATATTGATAGAAAACTATGCGGGTAAATTCCCAGTATGGTTGGCTCCATGCCAGGTTAAGGTACTATCTGTATCAGACAAGTATAATGATTTTGCTAAGGAATTACAGGACAAGCTATTTAACGCGGGTATCAGGGTTGAACTAGATGACAGGGCTGAGAAGGTTGGTTTTAAGATCAGAGAAGCCCAGCTAGAAAAAATACCTTACATGCTAGTAGTTGGTGAAAAGGAAATGGAAAGTGGTCTACTATCAGTTAGATCTAGAGATGAAGGTGAATTAGGTCAGATGTCAGTTGAGGACTTCCTTGCTAAGCTAAACAAGCAGATTGCTGACAGAGAAAATGTAGATGTAGAAGTATTATAATAGGAAATAAGCTAGAAAAATACCTACTACATACTAATATATAAGTAAAGATTATTAATAGGGGACTAGGTTCTACCAGAAAAATATGGTGGAGGCCTGGTCCTCTTTTTGTGTATAAGACTAATTGGAACCTTTTAATCACTTTTAAAAAATATTTTTAAAAAATTTATTTTAAGTACTTGACAAGGTCCATAAAAAGTAGTTTAATATACATATAAGCTTTTAGCACTCTAAGTGAGTGAGTGATAATAAAAAGGTAGGTGATACTATGGATCTTACAGAGAGACAATTAAATATATTGAAGGCCATAGTAAAAGACTATGTGGAGACCGCTGAGGCTGTTGGTTCCAGAACCATATCAAAAAAATATGATTTTGGTATTTCAGCAGCGACCATCAGAAATGAGATGTCTGACCTAGAGGATATGGGTTACTTAGTTCAGCCCCATACGTCTGCAGGCCGAATCCCAACCAAGAAGGGATACATGCTATATGTAGATTCCCTGATGGGTAATAGGGAGTTAGAAGAAAATGAAAAGGAGATGCTGAGAAAGTGCGTGGAGAACAACTTCAACAGGGTTGATGACCTACTCGATGAGTTGTCTAAGATATTATCTAGCATTACCAACTATACTACTGTCGCAGTATACGATAGGAATAGGGGGCTAAGGACTATAAAGCATATTCAGTTAGTCAGCCTATCACCAGAAAAAATCCTATTGATACTAGTAGCAGATAATGGAGAAATAAAGAGTAGAGAGTTTGATACTTTTGTTGAACTTCCACAGGCTAAGCTAAATGTTATATCAAATAGCCTATCTAACAAGCTATCAGGTAAAAAGTTTAGTGAGTTGGATGAAGAGATGGTAGCCTATATTAAATATGAGATAGGTGAGTATTCAGAAATAGTAGATGACCTAGTCTACCTGCTGAATGCGGATAGTGATTATAAGATATCCATGAATGGAGCAACAAATATATTTAACTATCCAGAGTTCAGTGATATGGTAAAGGCCAAGTCCTTCCTAAATATGTTGGAAGAACGTGAGAGCCTAGCCAAGATGATAAGGACTAAGGGTATTCAGAAGGACAACCTGAACATAGTTATTGGTAATGGAGATGATGTAAGTACAGACTTGAGTATCATAACAGCTACCTATAATGTCCAGGATGACCTACAGGGAAAGATAAGCTTTATAGGACCAACTAGGATGGATTATTCAAAGGTATACTCAATCTTAAATTATATGAGTATGTTACTAGATGGTAAGTGATGATTATAAATATTGAGAGGGGTGTATGATTTGGATAAGGAAATAAAGGATCCAATTGATATGGAGCAAGAAGTTGTCCAGGGTGACAATAAAGAAGAAACAAACGAAGAAATTCTAGTAGAGGATGGACAGGGGCTTGGAGAAGAGGTCACTAGTTCAGAATCTGAAGAAAATGGTCAAGAAAATATAGATGAAGCTGAACCAGCCTTCCAGATAAAGGCATTAGAGAATAAGCTAAAGGATCAGGAAGAGGCAATCTTAAGGTTGAATGCAGAGTATGCAAACTTCAGGAGAAGGACTGCAGAGGAAAAGGCAACAATTGGCCTTTATGCCAATGAAAAGAACTTTAATGAGCTAATTCCAGTTATAGACAACATGGAAAGGGCCCTTGATGCTTGTGATGACAAGGAAAGTCCACTATTTGTTGGTGTAGATATGGTATACAAACAGCTCATAGATGCCTTGAAGAATTCAGGTTTAGAAAGAATAGATGCAGAGCCTGGTCAAGATTTTGACCCTAACCTTCATATGGCAGTAATGCAGGAGGCTAGTGATGAATATGAACCAGGTAAGATTTTAATGGTCCTACAAAAGGGCTACAGGCTAGACAAGAAGGTTTTAAGGGCCA
>NZ_CDRRTB010000080.1:0-8732 GCF_977045075.1 Peptostreptococcus sp.
GCATAGGTCACTCAAGACAGTATTCTGAAGAGGTTGCATCTGAAATAGATGTGGAAGTAAGAAAGATTGTTGTGGATGCCTATGAAAAGACTAGGGAGATACTGAAGTCAAACCAGGATAGGCTAGACTATATAGCTAAGGCCTTACTAGAGTATGAAACACTTAACGACAAGCAGTTTGAAGAGGCCTTTGAAATGAGATTGTCACTTGGTCAAAACGACAAGTCTAAAGAGGATAGCACTCCAGAAAAACCTGTAAATGACAATAAACCTGTCATTTCTGAAGATACTGGCAGTGAAGACATGCTACTTGCTTCTCAAGACCTTGTAAGTGAAGACAAGGCTACAATTTCTCAGGATTTAGCAAGTGATGACAAGCCAATTGGTAGTGACAATTCTGTAAGTGAAGATAGAAGAGATGAAGAGTAAATCATGAATAGTAAGGGGGTTGGGTCTTTATACCAGCCCTTTTAATATACAAAATTTACTTGAACTTTTTTATAAATAGGATATTATAGGCCCAGACATGATATAATATAGGGGTAGGGTAACTACGAATTGATTTTTGAACGGGGGTTTGATTATTATGAGTAATAAGGCAAGAGTAAGCGAATTTTTAGGCAAGGCAGGAGTATATTATCTAACTACAGTAGATGGTAATAAGCCTAAGTGTAGACCAATTGGTTTCCAGATGTTGGTTGATGATGAAATATATTTTTGTGTAGGAGATTTCAAGGAAGTCTACAAACAGATGCAGGCTAATCCTTATGTAGAAATCTGTGCTACAATAGAAACTGACTTTATCCGTTACTTTGGTAAGGCAGTATTTGTTGAATCAGCAGACCTAGAAGCTAAGGCCTTTGAGGTACTACCAATGTTAAAGCAGCTATACAATGAAAAGACAGGCTTTAAGATGAAGATCTTCAAGCTAGAAGAAGCTGTTGCTGAGTTTAGGTCAATGATGAAGGTTGAAGAAAGAATAGAATTCTAAGAAACCAAATTTATTGATCTGGAGGACTAGAGTTTGAGAGCTCAAGTGTAAAAGTAAACGTAAGACGATATAAATAAAACAGAGGTCAGCATTCTCCTTTTTAGGCATAGAAGACAACCTCTGTTTTTTATTGATATTTAGACTAATATAAATTATAATAAAAATAATAATTGTTGTGATAAAAACAGGATATTTGAAGGGGGGTTTATATGAAAAAAAGAGCTACTTTTATTCTATCGTTTATTATTATATTTTCAATATCAATTATAATTTTTGCATCGCCAACAGCTTCCAATAATAAAATTGAAAAAAGTGAAGATGAAAACTTAAAAAATGTGGTTGAAAGTTTTATTTCTAGTAATATGTCAGTAACATTTTTATCAAAAGGAAATTATGACATGGTCGATAAAGACGCTATTTTTTTCAAAGAATATCTTATCAAAAGAAATAAGGCAATGGATTTAATATTAAGAGAGTCAAAAGAAGTTACAGTTACTGGAAATTCTACAAACGAAGAAACTTTATTCGAAGAATATGATATTTCCGATGATGAAAATAATGAAAATATCAAAAATATATCTGTAAAGGTTACAGAGCTATTTAATTATAAAGGGGAAGAGTCTAAACCAAAGGCATCCATAAGTTATAATGTAAAATTGCTTATGGTAAAAAGAGAGGATGGATGGAAAGTTTGGGTAGCAGATACTGATAACAAATTATCCAATCCGTATGATTCAAATTACGATATATTTTCAAAAGTCCCTCGTCCTGTTTCAGATATAAATGCAAACTCAGATGTGAGAAGTACTTTTAAACGAAATAACATAGAAAAAGATATTCATGATCTTAACAAGTATTCATCTGATTGGGAAAAAAATATAGTTGATGCTTATAAAAATAAAGTTGATTTATAAAAGTTTCATTCCGTAGATGATGAAATTACTTACGAGTCTCATAAAAAATAAAGATATGGTTAGTGTGAAGGCTAGCAAAAAGCAGGGGATGCAGGATTAATTTACATACCCACAAAATCCTCAGACCCTGCTTGAAGATAGCCATTTAAACTATATATAAGAATCCAGCCCCCTGATAGAAATCTCTCCAGTAAAGACCTCTTCCAAAAGTCCTAATTCATTTCTAACTATCAAATTACCATATTCATCTATATTTTCGGCAAATACCTTGTCCTTTTGTCCATCCCTAATCAGGTAGATTTCCTTACCAAGGACCGCTGACTTGTCCTTTAATATACCTAATATCCTAGAGTAGTCCCTCTTTTTGAAATCCTCATAAAGGTCTTCAAAGTCAATAAAGAAGGTCCTTAGAAGGTCTAGGTCTCGAATTTGATAGCCCTCATTGGCAAGGGATGTAGCAACAGTAGTTATGGACTCTTCAAAGGTCTTAGGACCAATATTCACCCCTATTCCAACTACTATATAGGAAATACTCTCTATCTCTGCCCTCATTTCTGTTAGGATGCCGGCTATCTTTCTCCCATTTAAAACCAGGTCGTTTGGCCATTTTATCTGGCAGGCTACACCCAAGTTTTCCAGGCTAGTAGCCAGGGCTGCCCCTGCTACCTGGGTAAGAAAGGATGCCCTACTAATAGGTATGGAAGGTTTAAGTATTGTTGAGAAGTAAATTCCCTGGTCATAGTCGGATACCCAGACCTTGCCGGACCTACCCTTTCCTTGAGTTTGTTCCTTGGATACCACTACAGCTCCTTCAGGGGCCTGGTTGGCTATAGTATTGGCATATATATTGGTAGAGTCTATGGATTCAAAGTAGTAGACCTCCTGGCCCATGTAGGAAGTCTTTAACTGGTGCTTTATCTCATAGGAGCTAAGCCCCTTTTTTTCTTTTCGATGTAGCCTGTATCCGTGTCCAGCCTTTGATTCTATGTCAAAACCTTCGCATTTTAAGGCCTTGATATGTTTCCAAACAGAGGCCCTTGATAGGCCTAATATATCTGACATATACTCTCCGGATATATACTTATCTGAATTATCTATTAGTATATTTATCACCTTTTCTCTGGTTTTTGTCATCGTGTCACCATCCTAATAAAATTTTACTATTACATATATTATACTATCACAATCCGCACTTGATAAGGGCCTTTTGTACTAATAAAGTCATAAAATTAAGCATCTGACCCTAATATTATAATTAAAAATTTAGGTTACATAGGGAGTTAAAAAAATTTTCTGTACCTTGGTGTATATTAATGATATAATAAAAACGTTATAAAGGGCTAGTTTCAAGCCCTTGGCATTTGAATAAATGCGCGTAATATTTTTAACAATAAATAATAAAGGAATGGTAAATATATATGTTGTTGGTTTTTGATATAGGAAATACAAATATGGTATTAGGTGTATACGATGGAGATAACCTAGTAAGAGACTGGAGAATAAATACAGACCTAAATAAGACTTCTGATGAGTATGGCGTACTGATTAAGAGTCTATTTGATGCTAGTAATATTTCCTTAGGTGTAGTAGATGCGATTATAGTATCATCTGTTGTGCCTGCAGTAATGCACTCTTTGGAGAACTTCTGCAGGAAGTACTGTAATATCAGTCCAATGGTTGTTGGACCTGGTATAAAGACTGGTTTAAATATAAAGTATGAGGACCCTAAGATGGTCGGTGCAGATAGGATAGTAAATGCAGTTGCTGCCATATCTAAGTATAACTGCCCGGTTATAATCATAGATTTTGGAACAGCAACTACCTATTGTGCTGTCTCAAAGAAGGGCGAGTATATAGGTGGGGCGATTTCTCCAGGTATGAAGATTTCTAGTGAGGCTCTTTTCCAAAAGGCATCTAAGCTTCCTAGGGTGGAACTAGTGACTCCAGAGACAGTTATTTGTAAGGATACAGTATCAGCCATGCAGGCTGGTATAATATATGGCTATGCAGGCCAGGTTGAAAAAATAGTAGGTCTGATGAAGAAGGAGCTAAAAGATGAGGAAACACTTGTAATAGCAACTGGTGGTCTGGCTAATATGATATCCCAGGAAACAAATGCTATAGATGTTATAGATCCAAATCTAACCCTAGAAGGCCTAAGGATAATATACGAGAAGAATATATAGGAAGGGTAAGATATATAGTTCTTTTATTTAGATAGGAGAAGTAATATAGTGAAATTTAGAGATTTTGAAGTTGAAAATGAAGTTTTTTTAGCACCAATGGCAGGAGTAACAGACCTGCCATTTAGGTTAATATGCAAAGAATTAGGCTGTGGGCTCCTATATACAGAGATGATAAATGCCAAGGCCCTTTGCTATGATGATAAAAATACGAAGAAGATGCTTAATATCTTGGATGAAGAGCATCCGGTGGCAGTCCAAATATTTGGAAGTGACCCAGAGTTTATGGGCAAGGCGGCCCAAATTTTAAATGACTACCCAAATGAAATTTTGGATATAAATATGGGTTGTCCAGCACCTAAGGTAGTGAAAAATGGTGATGGGTCTGCCCTTATGAGAAATCCCAAACTGGCAGGACAAGTCCTAGACCAGGTTGTGAAAAACTCAAAGAAGCCGGTTACCCTAAAGATACGTAAGGGCTGGGATGATAATTCTATAAATGCTCTAGAGATAGCCAAGATAGCAGAGGATTGTGGTATATGTGCCATTACAATACATGGCAGGACTAGGGAGCAGTATTATTCTGGTCAGGCGGACTGGGATATTATAGGGGAGGTAAAGTCTCAAATATCTATACCTGTTATAGGAAATGGGGATGTCACTAGTGTGGAGGATGCCATTAGAATCAAGGACCATACTGGATGTGATGCCATTATGATTGGTAGGGGGGCCCAGGGCAACCCTTGGATATTTAAGAGGATTGACCACTATATGAAGACAGGCCAGCTACTAGATCAGCCTAGCAAGGATGAGAAGATAGATGTAGCTATCAAGCATATGGGTTTGGCTATAAAAGAGCATGGAGAATATGTGGCCGTAAGAGAGATGCGTAAGCATATAGGTTGGTACCTAAAGGGTATGAAGAACTCTGCCAGGTTTAGGGACCAGATAAATCATATGGAAACTGCGAAAGAGGTAATTGAGACCTTGAACCAGTATATGAACTACTAGGGGGAAAAGATGAACAAGCTGATGGATTTTGACCAGGCTATTGACCTAATAAAAGATGGGGATACAGTAGCCTTTTCTGGATTTATGCTGGCAACTGCTGCCAGAGAGATGATGGTAAAAATTGGACAGAGATACCTAAGTGATGGTAGGCCTAAAAACCTAACCCTGTACCAGGGGGCTGGTCTAGGAAACAATAATGACCAGGGGATATGTGAGTTATCCTATCCAGGTCTGATAAAGAGGTATGTAACAGCCCACTTTGCCAACAACAGGCCAATGATAGATATGGTCTTGAGAAATGAGGTCGAGGCCTATAACTTTCCTCAGGGTGTAATTGCTCATCTATACAGGCAGGCTGCAGGTGGTAAGGATTTTGAAATTACTAGGATAGGTCTGAAAACCTACTGTGATCCAAGGCTAAGGGGTGGCAAGGTAAATGATGCTGCCAAGGAAGACCTTGTAGATCTTATAGAAATAGATGGAAAAGAATACTTGAAGTACAAGGTTCCTAGCTATGATATTGGTATTATCAGAGGAACCAGTGCTGATGAATTTGGTAATATAAGTATGGAGGAGGAATCCTCAATTATAGACTCTTTAGATGTTGCAATGGCTGTAAAGGCCTCTGGTGGTAAGGTTATAGTCCAGGTGAAGAATGTGGTTTCTTCCCAGTCTATGAACAGGCAGGACGTAGTGATACCGGGTGTATTTGTTGATGCCATTGTGAAGTCTGAAGACCCTATAAACTTCCACCGTCAGACACCGGGAGTATACTATGATCCTATAATAGCTGGTAGGTACAAGTCTGACAAGTATGGATTTAAGCCCCTATATCTAAATGAGAGGAAGCTTATTGCAAGGAGGGCAGTCCTAGAGCTAGAGGATAATTCGGTAGTAAATCTTGGTATAGGAATACCAGAGGCGGTATCTTCTGTTGCAGCGGAAGAGGGCCTTGAAAATATAATACTTACAGTAGAGAGTGGTCTTATTGGAGGAATACCCCTAGGTGGATCTAACTTTGGTTCGGCTGTGAACTCATGGGCAGGCCTAGCCATGGCTAGTCAGTTTGATTTCTATAACAGTGGAGGTCTAAAGAAGACCTTCTTGGGCTTTGCCGAGATGGATCCACGTGGAAATATAAATGTAAGTAGGTTTGGTGACAGGATTGGTGGCTGTGGAGGATTCATAGACATTACCCAGTCTACCAAGGATATAGTCTTCTGTGGCACAATGACGGCAGGAGGCCTGGTAACAGAGGTTAGAGACGGTAAGCTAGTTATTGTCCAGGAAGGAAAAAGGAAGAAATTTAAAAAGACAATAGATGAGATAACCTTTAGTGCAGAGGAGAGTTTTGAGAATGGTCAAAATGTTATTTTTGTTACTGAAAGATGTGTTTTTGCCCTTAGAGAGGATGGAATAGAACTTATAGAGATAGCACCTGGAGTAGATTTAGACAAGGACATATTGGGTCAGATGGACTTTAGGCCTATGATAGCAGAGGACCTAAAAGTCATGGATTTAAGGATATACCAAGAAGGCCTGATGGGCATAAAATAAAAGTGGATTTTAAAGATCCAATATTATATTGTAATTAAATATAATAGTAAGTAGAATTCAGTAAAGAGGTTAGGAGGTAGTTTTTATGGTTAAGGAAGTTTATAAGAATATATATACTTTTCAGGTGGTCTTGCCAAAGAGTCCCCTAAAGGCTACAAATATTTATATAATCAAGGATAGGGACAAGAACCTAGTATTGGATACGGGTTACCATACACAAGATACCCTAGATTCTATGCTAGCAGGTTTGGCAGACCTTGGTCTTGAAATGTCGGATACCGACCTCTTTATTAGCCATATGCATGCCGACCACTCTGGCCTGGCATCAAACTTCAAGAGTGCTGGTTGTAAGGTCTATGCCAGTGCTGCCGATGGAAAGATAATCAATGATGCTGCCAATGGTATCTACTGGCAGCTTTTGTATAAGCTTCTAGACTACTTTAATGTGACTGACGGTGAAATAATGTTAGAAGACCACCCAGGCTATTTGTTCCAGGCACCCGATGAGGTAGACATGGACATAGTAGCACCAGGAGACATAATAAGAACGGGCGAATATGAATTTGAAGTAATGGACCTAAAGGGGCACACACCTGGACATATAGGCCTATATGAAAAGAAGCACAAGATATTTTTCTGTGGTGATACAATCTTAGAGACGATTACTCCTAATATTACCTTCTGGGGATTTGAAGAGGGGGATGCCCTGAATACCTATATGAATACCCTGCTAGGTTTGAGAAAGATGGATTTTGACCATGTATTTTCAACACATAGGGACCCGGTATTAGACTATATAAAGAGGATTGATGAGATTATAGACCACCATATCTTGAGGCTTCAGGAAATACTAGATGTCATGGAGCCTGGTGTAGAATATACTATCAGGGACCTATCTCCTAGGATTAGCTGGAGAATCAAGGCTGATTCTTGGGATGATTTCCCACCAGCCCAGAAGTTCTTTGCATCCGGTGAAACTATGGCCCATGTATTTCACATGGTAAAGAGGGGGCAGGTCCACATGGATGAAAGGGAGGGAGTCCTATACTTTATCAAGTTAGACGATAAGTATGACCCTAGCTGGTTAAAAATGGTATAATGAGTAACTAGATTATTATTTGTTACATCTTATTATGAATGAATAATAATCTACATAATGAAAATCTAGGTAAATAATGCTAAAATACGAATATGTAGTGAAACAAAAGATAACTTTAGGAGGGGGATTGGATATGGTTGGAAGAATATATCATGTAGGCTTGACGGTATCAGACTTAGATAAATCAATTGCCTTTTACAGAGACATACTTGGATTAAAGTTTCAGGGAGAAATATTGATGGTTGGTGAAGCGACAGATAAGATATTTTGTAAAGAAAATTGTAAGGCAAGAGTTGCTTACTTAAATGCTTCTGAAAATATTCAAGCTCCACCTGTGGAACTGATTCAGTTTATAGATAATGAAATTAGAAAAATAGAGCCAGATTTATTTGCCACATCTATTTCTGAATTATGTTTTTATACGAATGACATTGATTTAGTTTACGAAGACCTGATCAAGAATAATGTAGAATGTTTGTCTGAACCTCAATATTTTGATTTTAGCTCAGATGGATTTGGAAAAAGTAGGGCTTTTTACTTTAAAGATCCAGATGGGATTGTACTTGAAATGATGCAACCATTATAAATATTATACAAGCAGTAAAAAATAGGAGGTCAGATATGGACAGGAAATTTTACGAAGAAATGCTGACAAGGCATCAAAATAAGGATATAGATTCAGAAAAAATGTGGGATATGAGGGCCGCTAGTTTCAATGAAGCAGTAAAAACGGACAAGTCGGGATTTGTAGATGAGGTAGTGAACAGGCTGGCAGAGGCCGGTATACTAGAGGGTGCCAGCGTGCTTGATATAGGTGGAGGTAGCGGTAGGTATGCCATCCCTATGGCGAGACTAGCCCAGTCGGTGACCATGACTGATATTTCTAAAAATATGCTGGACCTGGCAAGAGAGAATGCTAATAGTCAGGGAATAGCTAATATAAATTACGAAAAGATGGTATGGGAGACAGCAGACTTG